>JAICQI010000752.1 GCA_025937955.1 Pyrinomonadaceae bacterium | reverse complement strand
GTCTCACAAATAATGACGCCACGGGCGGCCACGGAGTGCCGCCCCTACAGTTGTACCGTCGGTGTTCAATAGCTTATGGAGAAATTATCTAAAGAGCTTAGACAGAGTGTCCGCAGCCTGCTGCGGCATCCGAGCTTTACGGTGGTGGCGGTGATTACGCTGATGCTCGCGATCGGCGTTAATACCACGATCTTCAGCATCGTTAATGCCGTGCTCTTGAAAGCGCTGCCCTTTCAGGAGCCACAGCAACTCGTTTCGGTTCAGAAAGTCGCCGAGCAGGGCGGGCTGCCGGGGATCGCAGCTCACCAGTATCTGGCCTGGAAAGACAGAAGCTCTAACTTCGACGACATCGCTGCTTTCAATGACAACAACTTCAACCTCACAGGCATTGGCGAGCCTGAGCGCGTATCGTGCGCGCAGGTGACGGCCAGTTTCTTCACCACGCTCAAAGTGCAACCGGTGCGCGGTCGTTTCTTCCTGCCTGAGGAAGACAGACCCGGCGCGAACAAGGTCGCGATCGTCAGCGAGCGTTTCTGGCAGCGCCGCTTCGGACGCGATGAAGCTGTCCTGCAGAAAACTCTTACGCTCGACAACAAGCTCTATTCGATCGTCGGCGTGATGCCTTCCAGTTTTCGTTTTCCGGGTGAGTTCGACATTTGGCTGCCGTTCGCTCTGGATCCGGTCAGAGAAACCAAGGGCGAGTTCTTTTCTTTGGTCGAGATCGTCGGCCGACTCAAGCCGTCAGCAAATCTCGCCGGCGCGCAAAGCGAATTGAACGCCATCGCGCAACAAGCACCAGAGCCCGGCAAGAAATCATTGGAAGCTGCCAAGGTTGAAGTTGTGCCACTGCACCAGCAGCTCGTTTCCGGCGTTCGCCTGACCGTGTTGATCTTGTGGGGCGCCGTCGGACTCGTGATGTTGATCGCCTGTGTCAACGTCGCGAGCCTGATGATCTCGCGCACACTCGCGCGACAACGTGAAATGGCAGTGCGCGCCGCAGTCGGCGCACGCCGCTGGCAGTTGATCCGGCAACTACTTACGGAGAGTGTCATCGTCGGCCTGGTTGGCGGCGCGTTGGGTTTGCTGATCGCGGTTTGGAGCACGCGAGCGATCGCCACTCTGGTCCCGGAAGGTTTCACGACCTCTGTTTACGATCTCAACAACATCCGTCTCGACTGGCGTGTCTTTGCGTTCACGTTGGGACTGTCGGTGCTCACGGGAATCGTGTTCGGTTTAGCACCTGCGCTGACAGCTTCAAAACCGGATTTGATCAATGCGTTGCGAACCAGCCGTTCGTTTGGCTTGATGAGTTTTGGACTGCGCAGCTTTCGCGGTTGGCTCGTTGTCGTTGAGCTCGCGCTCGCAGTCGTGCTGCTACTCGGCGCCGGATTGCTGGTACGGAGTTTCAACAAACTGATGGCCGTCGATCTCGGTTTCGATCGTGAAAACGTTTTGATGTTTCGAGTCGGCCTGCCACGCTCGAAGTATTCAAAGCCTCCGCAAACAGACGCTTTCTATAAAGACTTGTTGCAGCGTCTGAACGCACTGCCCACTGTGCAGAGCGCCGGAACGATCAACCACACGCCGCTCCAGGGCCACGGGCTGATCGCCTTCATCGGCATTGAAGGACATCCGCCACTCGATCGAAAGAAGGATCCACCGGTAGGAATCGGCATGGTTGATGGCGAGTATTTCAAGACCCTGAAGATACCTCTGCTCAGGGGCCGTCAATACGATGCGCGCGATAGAGCCGACGCGCAAAAAGTGGCCATCGTCAACGACGCTTTTGCCCAACGTTTCCTCAACGGCGATGCACTCGGAAAACGAGTCGCTTTCGGTTGTGAAGAGTCAGAAGGTTTCTGCCGGACGATCGTCGGAGTGGTCGGGAACATTCGTCAGGAAAGCATCACCGACGCAGCGATACCTGAGTTGTACTTGCCGTTCGCGCAGGGTCCACTGAATGGCATGACGGTGATGGTTCGCACCTCATCCGATCCGCTCGCGCTTGCGGGCGCTGTGCGCAATGAGGTGTTGGCAATTGATAACAATCAGCCGATTTACGGAGTCAAGACACTAGCGCAGCGCGTAAACGAAGTGTCTGCGGTTTCGCGTTCGTTGATGGTGTTGTTTACAGCGTTTGCGTTGCTGGCCGTGGTGCTCGGTGCGGTCGGTATTTACGGCATCGTCTCCTACTCCGTAACACAACGCACGCACGAGATCGGCATTCGCATGGCACTCGGCGCGCGAGCCCCTAACGTGCTGAGTTTGATCATGAAGAACGGGCTGACGCTGGTGCTGACCGGAATCGCGATCGGCATCGCGGGCGCGCTCGCTCTCACGCGTTTTCTGACAACGTTGCTCTTTGGTGTGACGCCGACTGACAGCGTGACGTTCGTTGTTGTCGGGATCATCTTTTTCGTTATCGCAATGATCGCGTCGCTGATTCCAGCTTTGCGAGCGACGCGCGTCGATCCACTAGAGGCGCTTAGATATGAATAGGTCGAATAGGACCTATAGGACCGATAAAGATTATGAATTCAATAATTAAAGATATCCGCTTTGCACTTCGCGGTCTGTTAAAGCACCGCGCGTTTACCGCGATCGCGGTGGTCACATTGGCGCTGGGCATTGGTGGCAGCACGTCGATCTTTACGGTTGTTGAGGCGGCGTTGATTCGTGGATTACCGTACAAGTCACCCGATCGGCTGTATCACCTTTGGGAGAAAACTCCGCAGGACAAGTTTTCAAAACGTGAGTTCTCCTATCCTGATTACCAGGACTACGAGAAGAATAATGTCTTCGAAGGAGGTCTCGCCGCTTACACCGGGGGCGGCGCGCTTCTCAGTGGCGCCGGCGAATCGGAAAACGTTGGCGCGCCTCGTGTCAGCGCAAACTTCTTCTCAGTGCTCGGCGTCGAGCCGGTGCTCGGCAGAACGTTTCAGGCCGGCGAAGATCAACCAGGCGGAAACAGAGTTACGGTCCTCACCTACGCTTTCTGGCAACGCAGGTTCGGCGGCGATCCGGGAATCATCGGCCGCGCACTGACGATCAACGGTGAAAGCTACACCGTGATCGGAGTGCTGCCGGCGGGCTTTCAGTTTGCGCTCCGAAACAACGATCTCTGGTTGCCGTACCAGCCGACTCAAAACCAACTCACGCGCCGCTACATGCACGGCACGAATCTGATCGGGCGGCTCAAGCCTGGTCTTGGACCAACCGAAGCGCAGTCGGAGCTGAGCGTCATCGC
>JAICQI010000494.1 GCA_025937955.1 Pyrinomonadaceae bacterium | reverse complement strand
TGTTCGCGCTGTTCCATCGTCGGGCCCCACGGATACTCCGCGTCGCGAATCCGCTTCGCATACGTGCCGATCATCACCAGCGCCAGCGTCTTCTCCGGATATGTGGCCGCAAAGAGACTGCACATTGGACCACCTTCGGACACGCCACACAACGCCGCCCGCTCGGAACCAACCGCGTCCATCACCGCGCGCACGTCGTCCATGCGTTGCTCGAGTGTTGGCAATTGATTTAGAGGCACATGATCGGAAAGTCCTGTGCCACGTTTGTCAAAAAGAATCAGACGTGAAAATGACGCGAGTCGCAGCAGGAAACGCGCGAAACTGGGCTCACGCCAAAAGTACTCGAGATGTGAAACCCAACCCATCACGAAGATCAGATCGAGTGGCGCATCACCAATCACCTGGTAAGCAATATTCACGTCGCCGCTGCGCGCGTACATCGTCTCCGGTGGTCGTTGTTCAAGCTTGTGAAGAACTTCAGCGGGAGAGACATCGATGATACGAGCTCCCGGAAGCAGCGACTTGAGGGCGTCGTCCTCATCCGAGTGTTCGACGACGATCCGCGCCCGCGTCCGTTCGCGAAGAATCATGCTTTCTTCCGCGCCGCCGGTCGCAGTCACGCCGGCGAGGAAACGATAGCCTCGCTTCGGAACCGTCTGAATGTAGTCTTCGCCGTCCTTGCTTTTGCCGAGCGCTTTTCGCAGTACCGAGATGTTCTGTGCCAGGTTGTTCTCTTCGACAAAACTGTCGGGCCAGACCTGCTGCATCAACTCCTTCTTAGTCAGCACGTGGCTGGAGTTTCCTAACAGCACCAGCAAGGTGTCGAACACCTTCGGCGTCAGCGGCACCTCACGATTCCCTTTGAAGAGAATGCGCTCGCTTACGTCAACTCGAAACTCATCAAACAGATAGAAGCGGCTGGGTTGTTGATTCATCATCGCTTTCAGAACTTTTTGAAAAGAATCTCAACAACAATTCAGGGTTCTCTAAATACAGGACAGGGTTGAGACCCGTATCTTCCCGTGCACCTCACAGCACCCGACAACTTAACCGAGATTATTTAGGAGGAGTTGCAATGAATACAAGAGCAAACGACGGTCGTGCCCAGGGCCGCCATGCCGTGGTGCTCGGAGGTAGTCTTGCCGGTCTGCTGGCAGCGCGCGTGTTGACCGATCACTTTGAAGAAGTGACTTTGATCGAGCGCGACGCTTATCCGGATACGAGCGAAGCCCGTAAAGGAATTCCGCAGGCCAATCACGTCCATGGACTGCTGGCGCGTGGCCGCGAGATTCTCGAAGAACTTTTTCCCGGCGTGCAGGAAGAGATGATCGCCGCCGGCGCACCTGTGGTCGACATTGCGAATGAGATCGCGTGGTTCACACCAGCCGGTTGGGGCGTCAGATTTCCGTCGGACATCATGGTGCTTTCGTTCACTCGGCCGCTGCTCGACTTGCACGTGCGACGACGGCTGGCAGAGCATCCGCGTGTCAAAATACTCGACAACACTGACGTCCTGCGTCTGCTGCCTGGTGCTGAGTCGAATCAACTGGCGGGCGTCCTCATCTGCCCGCGCGCTTCAGAGAACGATCGCAGGGTCGCGAAAGAGTTGCGCGCCGATCTGGTTGTTGACACGACGGGCCGAGCGTCGCGCGCGCCGCACTGGTTGAAAGACCTCGGATACGAGCCACCCGAAGAGATCGTCATCGATGCGCGTCTTGGTTACGCGAGCAGGTTGTACAGCATTCCTGAGAACTTCGATGGCGATTGGCAATGTGCATACGTGCAGGCTGCGCCACCGGACCAAAAGCGCGGCGGGATTCTATTCAAAGTCGAAGGTAACCGATGGCTCGTGACGCTGATCGGCCGGGCCGGCGAAATCCCGCCGAGCGATGAGCCTGGATTTCTCGAGTTTGCGCGCAGTCTGCGTGTCTCAACTATCTACGATGCGATCCGGAGCGCTGAACCAATCACGCCGATCAAGACGCATCGTGCCACGCAGAACCGCTTGCGCCGCTACGAACGCGCGAAACAGTTGCCGGAGAACTTTCTGCTGCTTGGTGATTCGGTTTGTGCTTTCAATCCAGTTTACGGGCAAGGCATGACCACTGCTGCGCTCGGTGCCATGACACTCCAACAGTGCTTGCGCGAACAAGACCTGAGTGGCCTGTCACGACGCTTTCAAAAACGACTCGCAAAAGTGATTGCAGCGCCGTGGATGCTGGCTATTGGTGAAGATTATCGCTACCCCGAAACTGAGGGCGGTTCGCCGAGTTTGATGACGCGGTTCATGCACCGCTACATGGATCGCGTGGTGCAACTCGCAACAAACTCAGTCGCCGTACGCACAGTGTTGCTGCGGGCTTTCAACATGCTCGTTCCACCCACCGCGCTCTTTCAACCGCGAGTTCTGTTTCGCGTGTTGCTGCAGTTTTTCAATTCGAAGAGGAGCTGTAATGAAGACTCGAACCGAAATGACATTCGAAGTGGATCGCTGGCTGGTAATCAACCGGCGCAGAAGGAGCGGCTGGTGTGTTGAGTGCGCTCATCAGGTGGAGATGTTGAGTCTGGATGAGGCGGCGCTCTCTATGAACGTGAACTCGCGCACGATTTTTCGCCTGGCGGAGTCGGGCGGCCTGCATTCCAGTGAATCGCCCGAAGGGTTGATGCTGATTTGTGCCACAGATTTACACAGACTTAGCGCGATTTATTCCGTCTGATCCGTGTTGTCTGTGGCTCCGATCCAAACGGTTTTGATGTTCACGAACTCGCGGATACCAAATTCCGCGAGTTCACGGCCGTAGCCGGAATGCTTCACACCGCCAAACGGCAGGCGTGGATCGGACGCCACCATACCGTTGATGAAAACCGATCCCGCTTCGAGTTCTTCGATGAATTGTGCTTGTTCTTTGGCGTCGTTGGTCCATGCGCTGGAACCGAGACCGAACGGCGTTGCGTTCGCGATTTGAATCGCTTCGTCGATGCCTGAGGCGGGAAACAACATCGCCACCGGTCCAAATATCTCTTCGCAAGACACTGGCGCGTTTAGATCTATGTCGACCAGCACCGTCGGTTCGAAGAAGTTACCGGGACGATCTGGTCTTTTTCCGCCAGTTAAGACCCGCGCACCCGCTGCCACTGCTTTGTTCACCTGCTCCTCGAGATCGTTCACGATCTGCGGCGTGGCGAGTGGTCCGATATCGGTCGACTCTTCCATCGGATCGCCGATGCGCAGCGCGCGCATCTCGTCGACAAATCTTCGCTCAAACTCTTCGTAGATCTCCTTCGCAACGATGAATCGCTTTGCGGCGATGCACGATTGACCGTTGTTGATGGTGCGCGCTTTTACGGCGGTCGTGACTGCTTCGTCGAGGTTCGCGGAGGGCATCACGATAAACGGATCGCTGCCGCCCAACTCCAGAACGGTTTTCTTGATCTGTTTGCCGGCGATCGAGGCGACGCTTCGACCTGCGGGTTCGCTGCCCGTTAACGTTGCCGCTGCCACGCGCTCGTCGCTCAGGATTCCTTCCACAGCGGCTGAGCCAATCAACAGCGTTTGAAATGCGCCCTGTGGAAATCCGGCGCGCGTGAAGATCTCTTCAATGGCGAGCGCGCACTGCGGCACGTTCGAAGCATGCTTGAGCAGTCCAACGTTGCCTGCCATCAGTGCAGGAGCCGCGAAGCGAAACACCTGCCAGAACGGAAAATTCCACGGCATCACGGCGAGCACTGGACCAAGCGGCTGAAACTTTACGTAGCTTTTGCCGGCGTTGGTCTCGACGATTTGATCGGCGAGATGATGCTGTGCGTTCTCGGCGTAGTAGCGACAAACCCAAGCACACTTTTCGGCTTCGCTGACCGCGGCCTTGATAGGTTTACCCATCTCGGTCGTCATGATTTTAGCCAGCGCGTTCTTGTCGCTTTCGAGTATCTCCGCGGCGCGCATCATCATGAGCGCGCGCTCGTCGAATGATGTATGGCGATAACTGCGAAACGTCTTCGCGGCAAGCTGTAGTTTTTCCGCGATCTGCTCGCCTGAAAGTGCTTCGAAAGTTTTCAGAGTTTCCCCGGTTGCTGGATTGATTGAAGCGATTCCCATGATGAAAAGATTATATGTGCAAATTCCACCGGACACATCTGTGCTACCGCTTCGAGATCGTCGTCGCCGTACAATCCAACCTCCATGAACGGCCGGTGGTCGCCGATCTGATTCGCGCCGAGCAACACAACCTTGCCGAGGGCAAACTGCTCGCCGACCTCGCGTCACTGCCTGTACCCATGGCGGAACTGTGCCTCGATACGCGGGCCGACCCTATCGAGTTGCAGCCTGAGAATGGTTAAAATCGTAACGTTCAATTCCGCGAGTACCGAGCGTTACTTGAGTGGGCGACCAAAGAGACAAGAATTCTCGTTACGATTGATACTGATTTTGGTGAGCTGGTTCCGCTCACCTGCCGGAGTGATCGATGTCTGAGTCCCAGCGGCTGCTTGAACTCATCGAAAGATCCGTGGTTGAGCATGGAGGCGACCTTGGCGGGTGGACCTCGCATGCCGACGACACGTTACAGCTTTTTGATGGCCGTGTGACACTGCGCGCCAGTGTAGAAAATGCTGATTCGTCCGAAGCCAAAACAGTTCATGCGCACGTGTTGACGATGCTGCATGAATATGAGGACGAAATCCTCGATGCCTGCCTATTCGGAACGGGCGACAACCCGGAGGCGGCTCTGCGAGAAGCCTCTATGATCTGGATGACCTGCGTCGCAGGTCCGATCAAGTCGTTACTGGACAACAAGCCGGTGTGCATGTCATGTCAGGCGGGCGTTGCCGACGGCGATCCTTCGAAGGGTTATTCCCGAGGCGACTACGGTTTACCCGGGCTCCGCGCTTATGTCGGACCGTCGCTGGCGCGTGGCTTTGACGATGGATCGATTCAGACAGAAGTGGACGACACAAAACCGTGGTTTCGTTTTGCTTCTGAATCCGCGGCGCCGC
>JAICQI010000444.1 GCA_025937955.1 Pyrinomonadaceae bacterium | reverse complement strand
TGCCGCCGAAACCAGGTTCTGTATGAATGAGGTCGTCGAATATTATCACGGGAGTTTGAGGCACCGCTGAAGGAGCGTCTGCATTAAGCGCTGTAAATTGCGCTCCTACTTCAAATCGTGGGGTTCCTCTTGTCCAGCAATTGCTGCGTTACTGCCGCTCTCCGCATCCGGGAAATCACCCAGACGAAAAGCGACGCCGACGGTGAACTGAAAATTGTGGTTGAATTTTGCCGGACGTGCGAGTTGCACAAACGGGTTGCCGCCCCGTAGGCGGAAAAATTACGTCGAAATGCTCTGGATGACGAAGAATGGTATCGCCCGCTTCCAATCTCACTACAGTTCGTCGCGACGGATACAATTCCAAAACACCTCCGGCACCGATGGTGAAGAAATTCCTTCGCTCAATTTGGATGTCTAGCGTCATATTTCCATTAACCACAACCACGCTGTCCGGTGTTATAGACTCGACGTCGTCCACACTGATGAAGCCTGGACGAACCTCCGCAAAGATGCCGAACTTTTCAAGGCGCTTGCCAAGCTTTACTCCGAATTGAGCCTGGATAGCACCGCTGGTAAATGATGAAAGGACAAATTGTTTTTGAGGAAAGAAGTTAATTTCAGCTTCCGCGGCTATGGACCGGTTGAAATTATAAGTGACCCTGCCGCCAACGCCGGTGTTGGTTACGTCACCGGGGAAATCAGGTGCAAAGAGCGTCAGCGAGGTTGTCTGCACGCCGATCTCGACTTTGTCTTTCTTGTCTTGGGCAACAGCAACAGACGCAAATATAGCGACGGTGAGAAGCAGTAAATTGAGGTTTTCATATTGAGCCGGACCCGAAGAATTTAACTTCGCGTCAACCGGATATTACCTGACACGCTCGAGATTGTAATGGGCGTACCTCCTCCGCCGATGCGCGCGCGGACGTTGGACGACTTCTCTTCAGTATCACGAGTGACGTTAGGCACGTCGAGGTATACGTGACCGCTGACACTTTCGGCTTTGAAATCTGCATTGACTTCGCTCTGGAATTTAATCTCGATCGACCCACTCACGCTCCTGATGTGAATGCCCTGAGGACTCAGGCTGAGAAGCGTTGCGTTCAGACTACCACTTACGCTTGATACATCAAGGGAGCCGTTCACCTGACCAAGACTAAGGCTACCACTGATGCTGTTCACGCGTGCATCTGCGCCTACGTTTCCGACTTCAACACTTCCACTGATGCTTCTCACTTCTAATTTCCCGCCCACGTTACCGATATCGGCAGAACCGCTAATACTGCTTACCTGCGTCGGGCCGTCTACATCGCCGACTTTGATCCAGCCACTGACACTTTTGACTGAGAGATCGATGCTTCGAGGCAGCTTGAGTTTGACGTGGTGGTCTACTTGAATATTCTGCCGCTGGCGCTGTTCAGGCTCCTGTACACCGCGCACTACAAGACTATTACCCGTTTGTGAGACTTCGATCTTGTGATGCTCGAGGTCAGCGCGGGTACGTGCCGAACGAATGATGTGCACCTCCGCCGTCGCGCCATCACCATTGACGATTTCGACAGGGCCACGAATGCTCGACACTTCAACGCGCGCTCCGTGCTCCAGTTTGTACGTCTGGTTAATTTCGTCGCGCTCCTTAAAGTCACGGTTTTGTGCTGTCTCAGTGGTTAACCCTGCCGCCGGCGCTCCGCAGGCCAACATCATCACGCTCGTAAGCAATGCCGTAACCATCATCATCGTCCTTTACCTCCTTAATCCGACCTATTCGTATCTCAAAGCGATCAATGGGTCAACCTTTGCTGCGCGACGCGCCGGGATGTAGCACGCCAGCAATGCGACGACAGTAAGTAAGCCAACTACACTTACATAGGTCAGCGGGTCAGTTGCCGTTATTTCGAACAGCAGCGTGCGCATGAACTTCGTCAACGCAAATGCGCCTGCCAACCCGATGACTATGCCGATGAGCAACATGCCCATGCTTTGTCCGAAGATGAGTCGCAACACGTGAAGCGGACGCGCCCCCAGCGCCATTCGCACTCCTATCTCCTGCGTGCGCTGCGCCACCGAATATGCCATCACGCCGTAGATACCGATGGCCGCCAGGAACAGCGCGATCCCGGAGAACGTGGCCAGCAGTAGCGCGAGGAAGCGTGGTTGGACCATCGACCTCGATACCACTTCTTCCATGGACCAAAGATTGTAGACCGGCAGGGTCGAATCCAATTCACGAACGACATTGCGAATCGAGCTTTCCAGTCGCGCCGAATCATTCGTACCGCGAACAACGAAATTTATGTTCGCGCCGAGGAACTGATTCGCCACTTGCCGTACCTGGAAGTAAAGTTCGGGACCAGCAGGCTTATCCATGCCGGCGTTCTTGGTGTCTTCAACCACGCCGACGATCGTGCACCAGACTTTGGGATCTTGAAACCCTGGATTCACACGCCGGCCAATCGGACTGCCGGTCCAGAATCTTTTCGCGAGTGCCTGGTTTACAACCACAACAGGCATCGCGTTAGGGTTGTCGTCCTGCGATTCAAAGGTGCGCCCCTCCAACAATCGGATTTTCATCGTCTTGAAGTAGTCGTTACCAACGACATTCCAATAGTCGACGTTCTGCGCCGGGCTATCGGGTGTTTGCTGGTACCCTTCAATCTCGGTGTCGTTAGCATTGATGCGCCGCAGCGGCGGCAGCCCACCTGCTATGGAAACGGAGGCCACACCGGGAGTAGCGCTGAGTTTTTGCTGGAGCGAGTCTACAAACTGAAGCCGTTGGGCAGGGTCGTATTTAACTCTCGGAAGATTCAGATTAAAGCTGACCACACCTTTCGGATCGAAGCCGGTGTTGACTTGTTGCAACTTCCAGAAGGCACGAATCATCAGGCCCGAGCCGATGACGAGAATCACTGCGAGGGCAATCTCCGTGACTACCAGGCCCTTGCGGAGCGCCTGACCACCTCCGCGAATAGAACGTTGGCCGGCGCCGCGAATCCAGTTAGCGAGGTTACGTTCACTGACTTGAGCCAGTGGTGCAAGCCCAAAAAGGAAAACAGCAACAATGGCCACCCCGATCGTAAACGCGAGTACGGGAAGGCCGACGCTAATCTCCTCAGTGCGCGGCACGCTATCAGGCGCAAACAGTAACAGGACCTTTAGCCCCACGAATGCGAGCACTACTCCGAGAATTGAAGCGATTAAAACCAGTACGAAACCCTCGGCGACGAATTGCCGGACCATCCGTTTTAGACCGGCTCCCAGTGCGAGGCGGACAGCAAATTCACGATGACGTGACTCCGCGCGAGCCAGCAAGAGGTTCGCAACGTTCACACACGCGATGAGCAGAACAAAACCAACCGCAGCCATGAGCAGCCAGACGGCTTTGCGAACTGAACCGACAACGTCTTCGTGAAGACCCAGCATTATCACCGGGTGATTTTGCGGGTTGAGTAAATGTTGCGCGCGACCCTCACTCTTCCAGCCGGCCATCAAGCTCGTCATTTCGCTCTGCGCCTGCTCCATAGTTACACCGGGTTTCAACCTGCCGATCACTGAAAGAAAGTGGCCCCCGCGATTACCGGGGTTGGCAGGATCGAATTGGAAAGGCACGATGAGATCGACCTGATCGTTGCTTCCGGGAGGGAATGCAAAATTAGCGGGCATCACACCAATGACAGTCGTTGCTGTCGCGTTGACCTGTATCTGTTTGCCAAGAATGTCACTTGCGCCGCCAAAGCCCTTTTGCCAGAGACCATACGAAATGATCGCGACCCTTGGTCCGTTAACGCGATCTTCTTCTTCACTGAAGTTGCGACCAAGTTGCGGTGGGACTCCCAGCACATCGATCAAGCTGCGGGTAATTGCGGCAGAGGTGACCCGAAGTGGCTCGCTGTCAGTACCGACGTTTGGACTGCCCGGCGCCCAGGCGCCAATTGCTTCCCAGGATTTCGCTTCGCGCTGGATGTCGAGCAGTTCGGGAGCTGAGAGCCAGAACTTCTGGAGCTTCATCGTGGGAAATTCGCTGTAGACGCGGACGAGCTGACCGGGGTTCTGGTAAGGCAGTGGCCGTAACAGGACGGAGTTAAGAACGCTGAAGATGGCCGAATTGGCGCCTATGCCCACCGCGAGCGTCAAAATCGCCACAGCGGTAAAGGCCGGATTCTTTTTGAGCATGCGCAGCGCATATTTCAAGTCCTGTAGGAACGTTTGCATCGGTCTCGGTCCTCCGGAGGCTCTGTACGTACTTAGTCTTGGCTTGGTTCACCAAATGAAAGTGATTCTATTGGTTAACACCGCCACGGCAGGAATGCTGGCAAGAAATCTGAGCCGCGGATATCTGCGGATTTTTTACGGATTGTATCCGTCATTAATCCGCGTTTATCCGCGGCTAAATCGGGCTTGGCAGCAATCATTGCTGCTTCTTTATGACCAGATTTTTCGCAGTGTCAATACAAACAAGCTGCATTTCTCTGGGACGTGACGGAGTGAACGGACACACCAGAAAGTCACCCAAAATAGCAACGTCCTGATTAATCTGATTCGCTATGTTGGCAGGAACATTCCGATAACCAGCCACTGAGAAACGCTGTTCAGAAATACCGAGTATCCTTCGGGTACCAACTCTCCAGATTCGAAGCGCAGGACTTCCATTGTAAACCGAGAGACGGCCTCGCAGTGAAAAGCACCGCCCCACCAACTGCGGATGGGAGCGACATGATTTTTCCTCCGTTGCAGCGGAGGGAGATTGTTGGAGCGCTCGATGTGGAGCGTCGGTTTTAGACCACGGTCCAGCTCCAATAGTTATTGGAAGCAACAGAATAAGAACTGAGGTCGCGCTTCTGATCATCTGATTTTATTTATCCGCCCGGCATTGTGGTCAGCAAACAGATTCCGGACACGGTCACATAAGGTCGACATCAGAGGTCCTACATATTCAACAATCTCTTGTCGCCGCAAGGACGCTGAAGTCGACCTGGGTGTAACGAAATATGCAATCACAAACGATCAATTAACCAACTCGAAGCGCAATTTTTCCGAGGTGGTGTTCTTCGAGCGCCGCTTGTGCCTCAGCCGCCTGCTCAAGTGGAAATGTGCGGTCGACGTGCACTTCGAATGGGCCGGCCTCGATCAGTTCATTTAATCTGTCGATTGCCTCGCGGCCACCTTCGCCATCATATGCGTCGATGCTTACTTGCGCGGGCGCCTGGGGTACCGGCATGACGCCGTTTGGATAAGCAATCCGGCCACCAGGTCGGATCGCAACAAGCGCTCGATCAGTCGCATCACCACCAGCGGTAACGAGCGCGGCGTCGATCCCATCGGGTGCAAATTCGCGGGCCACATCCAACACTTTGTCGCTACGACCGTC
>JAICQI010000141.1 GCA_025937955.1 Pyrinomonadaceae bacterium | reverse complement strand
CGGCCCCCCCCCCCCCCCACTCCAGGGAGACGCCCTTTATTTTTCAAACAAGAGATATTTCGAGTAATCGTGGCCACGTTCCAATCCGGCACAAATCAGCCCCTGATCGAGGGCCTTCTTGAACTCTTCCCTCACGCGCGCCTGTTCTGCTAAAGCCCGCTGCGGATCACTCTTTATTAGCGCGCTCCACTGCGCCGGGATCGCGACTGTCACCACCGGCTTCCCTTCCACTGGCGCCGCAGCGCCACTCGCCAGCGCACGAACGCGATCGGAATCTATGTTCCACGTCGCAAACAATCGATCGCTCGGCAATCCTATTCCTTCTTTAATAGAAGAATCAGCACTGTAATCAATCCCGTAAAAGTTCTCCGCGTACGTATCAACGGTGACGCCCAACCGGTTGAGATTGAAATGCGCGTTGCGAGACTGCATCGGATCCCACGTCCACTTGATCAACCGTCTGCCTTCGCTCAGCGCACGCTCTCGCTGCGCCCACTTCAAACGCGCGCCCACACCTTTGTTCTGATAGTCCTTCGCCACTGCCATCATGTGCGAGTAACCAAAGATCTCATTGTCACCACGCACCGCTGCAAGGTGATGAACGAAGCCGACCATGCGCTCCGCTACAAAAGCACCAAGCGTCCAGCCACCTGCCTGGCGCGAGACGATCAAATGACGGCGTGGTGAGAGTTCCAGATCAGGTAGGCCAAATGCTTCGCGTTGCAGAGAAAGACAACCATCGAACTCTTCGATAGTTGTACACTCCCGAATTGTCGTCGCTTCCATCCGTAACCATCATCCCTTCAATGGACGTGCCGGTATTTGAATCGCTGCCGCAAGCCCGCGCGGGACACCATTCTGCAAAGTGACTGTGCCGCCGATAAGATCCAGAAGTTTGCGACCGATGATAATGCCAAGCTCGTTGATGTTGGGCTCGTGGGCCGGAGTGCCGTGTTCAGGGTCGAACACACTCGCCACATCCGCGGGCGCCTGACCATTGTCGAGCACTTTAATCGACAACAGTCCCTGCTTATCGATGTCGACCGTAACTTTAACGGATTCGCCGGCAGGGCTGCGACTGACAGCCCAGGCAATGAAGTTGAACAGCGCTTGCCGTAGCTTTCCCTGATCGGTAACGATGGTTGTGATGTCAGGGGCGACTTCGTAGTCGATCTTGACCTGCTGCTTCTGGGCCATCCGTGCAGCCGCCGCACACGACTCTCGCAAGAGCTCACGCAATGAAAACTCCTGGAGGAAGACTTCAGTCTGTCCAGCTTCAATGCGCGAGAGATCCACGAGTTGATTCAAGCTGGCTTGCAGTTGAAAACCTGAGTCCTGAACTTTCTGACAGAAGCGCCGCTGCGTGTCAGTGAGCTCTTCCTGATCGAGCAGGATCTCGCTGAACCCGAGTATAGACGTCAAAGGGGTGCGCAGCTCGTGCGACATGCGCGCGAGAAACAGCGAACGGTAATGAGAAATCCGTCGCAGCTCGCGATTCGCCTCCTCCAGCTCTTCGGTGCGCTTTCTCAGCTCATCGATCAGCAGCTCTTCGCGTTGGCTCATAATAGATCTCACCTGCTTGAAAGTTTCTCCAACGGGCTTACGGGGGTACGTCAATATAAACCACTAACGCCCTCTTTCGCATCAACTGTAGGGCGGCCCTCTGTGGCCGAACCAGTTGGATTCCTCGCTGGGGCGGCCACAGCGGCCGCCCCTACAGTTGATAGCCCTAATAGCGTAATTGTTTGGTGTCTTTGTGTCTTTGTGGTTAAGTATGTCGCGGAATGAATGGCCAACTCAGCGAGCAGCCGCTCGCGGAACTCATTCGTGAAATCTCAGCCAAGTCACTCGGCGGCAGGTTGCGTCTGGAGCACGACCGCGTCCACGTGGTGGTGTATTTTGACAACGGCAACATCAGCTACGCCGCTTCGAACCTCCGGACACTGAGGCTCCGTGAGTATCTGAGAAAAAGCGACCTCGTTTCCGATGACAACCTTGACGATCGAGTGCCGGATCTCAAGCTGCTTAAACAGTTGTGCGCGAATAATCTGCTGTCTGCGGCGGCAGCGGAACAGGTTCAAACAAAGCAGGTCGCCGATGTTCTTCGCCTGGCGCTACTGTGGACTGAAGGCGCCTGGGAATTCGAATCGAGATCGCGTTTGGAAGAACAACTAAAACTCGAGCTCGACATTGATACGTTATTACTCGAAGCCGCTCGCCGGCTGCCGGCTGATTTTGTCTTCTCGCGTTTTAGCAATCGTACTGAAGTGATCACTCCCCTCACAGATCCGCTCGTGAACAACAACCTGCTACCGGTAGAAGTGTTTCTGCTGTCGCGACTCGATCAGCCCACGTCGTTGCGCGATCTCGTCGCAGTCAGCGGGCTCGGCGAAAAAGAAACGTTGCAACTCATCTATTCGCTCGCACTCGCCGGCGTCATCCAACGCCAACACTGGAATAGCGTGCTTTGCGATCAAAAAACGGCTCCGCCGCCTCGTCCTGTCGCACTAGCAGCGGCGCCGCCGGAGCCGCCTGTCGAGCGCGAGCAACCTCGTGAGATCGAGCTAACGGACGTCGAGAGTTTTCTCGCGCGCGTGAGGAACGCGCAAACGCATTACGAGGTGCTGGACGTTAATCGTGAAGTCTCGGCTGAGAGTTTGAAGAAGATTTATTACCAGTTAGCGCGGAATTATCATCCCGACCGGTTTCGTAAATCACACGCTTCTTTGGTGACTCGGCTCGAAGCAACGTTTGCGCGTATAAAGCAGGCGTACGACACGCTGCGCGACGACAACCTGCGGGCGAATTACGACTTAAAACTCGCGGCACGAAAAAAGACTGGGCCGGTGGCCGAACATATAGTCCCCGTGTCGCAACCGGAAGCAGTTGTCGAAAGATCGGCAGAGCCCGAAGTACCGGTAACCGAGAGCGCTGCAGACCGAGCGCAACGCGGCCGGATGCTGGCCGGCAACGCAAAAACCCGGCGAGCGGCTGAAGCAGAACTGCTCGCAGCGATAAAACTCGATCCTAGAAACGCGGAATATCGAGTGATGCTGGCGGAGTTGTATCGAGATCTCGGATTGAAGCTGCGCGCAAAAGGCGAAGCGGAGCGCGCCGTGGCCGCGGATCCAAATAACCGCAAGGCTCGTGATTTGTTGCAGGCGTTGAAATCCGTGTAATCTGTGTCGAGTATGGCGGCAGTGCAAACAACTGACTTGATCGACACCGCAGCAGCGGAAGCTTTCATCCAGCTCGCCCGCACCACAGACAAGTTTGAGCGATACGAGAACCCGCACGCGCAACGCATCGCCGTGATCGCCGATGAGATCGCGCAGGAGTTTCATTTAGCGCGGCACGATCGTGGCTCGTTGTATGCCGCGGCGTTGCTGCACGATCTCGGCGAGGTCGCCATGGAGCGCGATTACATTCAAGCCACCGGCGCGTTGTCGCAAGAGGAGCGGCTCGATCTTTTTCGTCATCCTGTTATCGGCGAACGCGAGGCGTCGCGGGTTGGAGCAGATCGCGCGGCGCAGTTGCTCGTGCGCTGGCACCACGAATGGTGGAACGGCGCCGGTTATCCTGACGCGCTGAGACGTGAAGAGATTCCGTTGGCAGCGCGAATTCTGCGCGTCGCCGATGCGTATGCGTCACTGACTGACGCGCGGCCATTTCGTCGTGCATTCACACGCGAGCAGGCGAGACGCGAGTTGATGGATCGTGTGGGGATTGAGTTCGATCCGGGCGTTGTGAGTGTGTTGCTTGCACTCGAGGGACTTCCGGAGTTGGAATCGTTTGCAAAGAGGTTCGACGCAGAACCAGCGCCCCCGCCAGAGACTAAGAGCAGCGGTTGGGATCTGTTCTCGTCGTTTTCGAAATAGTTTACTTATGCAGTTTTCAAACGGTTGGTTGGGTTTCGAATTAGGCGTGCTCCGGCGACTGAAGTTTACTTCAGTTGCACTGCCCTTCACCGGAGAAGGAGAGATCTGCGTTCACCTGAAGAATTGGAAGGTGCGCGTCGCTGCCAACGATCCGATGCTCTGGTCGTATACAAAAGCGCAGGCCCTCGTCGAAAACAACACCGAAAAACTCAACGAAGACGATCTCAACACGCTGCTCGACGACGCTTACGTCCCGCACGATAAGCTTGAGAATCCCGCTCTGCTCAAGTGGTTCAACGAGACTGACGCCTGGTGGTTCGATAATCTGCGTTTCAATGCCGAGCGTCTGGAATCTTACAAGCGAGCGCTCGCACTCACGGCCGGTATGATGACCGGCGACTACGTGCTTTCCTTCAACGAGCAAACGCGCAACATGCGCGAGCCATTCACGCTGCCGGACGTATTTCGTCGCATGCTTGATTGTCTTCCTAAGCCGCAGGACAACGGGATGCGCAACAAGAGCACGAATCAGGATGTGCGCAACTTTGTTGCTGAGCGCCATCACACGGATATGTTGTTCTTGCGGCTGCCGGTTCCGGTGACACAAACGACGACGGCGCGAGATCCGATTGTGACGTGGCGCGAGGAGTGGTTGCGAGGTGGCGACGACTTCTGGTTGGACTTTGAAAGATCGCGCGGCGCGCGTCTCGGCTCACGCGTGCAAAGCAAGGCGCAATATCTCGGCTTCGTTGAAGACCTCCTGCGCACCGCCTCTCACATTCCCGCCTGGGCGATTGCACACACGGAGAATGGATTTATCACGAGTGAAGAGTTGGTGGAGAAGATCGGGCGCGTGAGAAAAGTCAGCTCAATCTACTCGAAGGACTTCTCCGACATGCTGGGCGTCCGCGCATCGTTGATCGTCTCGGCAAGTTAGGATGCGTTTAGCCGCGGATGAACGCGGATAAACGCAGATTTGGTTAATCCGCGTTCATCTGTGGCTAGAAAACAAATTTATATCCAACGCCTCTGACAGTAAGTAGGTGTTTCGGTCGCGAGGGTTCGTCTTCAATGTACTTTCGCAGACGCACGATGAAATTATCGATCGCTCTCGTATCCGTGTCTTCACGCAAACCCCAAACGTCCTCGAGGATCACGCTCCGTGAGACGATCTTTCCTTCGTGCTCGACCAGGTAGCGCAGCAGATCCGCCTCCATCAGCGTGAGATGCACAGTCTGCGTTCCCGATCGCAACTCGAGCGCTTCGAAATCGATCGTCTTCCCGTCAAAATCGAAAACCTTCGCGCCGCCATTTTGCGCCGCCCGGCTCCAGTCTTTATGAAGCCACTCACGACGACGCAACAACGCATTGATACGCGCCAGCAAAACTGACAGATCGAAAGGCTTGGGAAGGTAATCATCAGCGCCCGCTTCAAACCCGCGCAACACGTCTTCCGCCTGACCACGCGCGGTCAGCATCAGGATGGGAACGTAATAGCCCTGCGACCGCAGCTTGGACGCCAGTGTAAAACCGTCCATGCCGGGCAACATCACGTCGAGCACGACCACGTCGTACGTTTTGCGATCGTCCATCAGCAGTGCAAGCGCCTCTTCCGCGGTGCCGGCAGTCTCAACCTCATAACCTTCCGCGTTCAGGTTGTAACGCAAACCATCAGCGAGGTGCTTTTCGTCTTCAACGATAAATACGGATTTCGACATTAACTAACTCTTGGTAAATGAACGATGAAAGTACTGCCGTGGCCCAGTCCGCGACTCTCCGCAAACACTCGCCCGCCATGCTTCCTAACCACCGAATGAACGATAAACAATCCTAACCCCGTTCCTTTCACGCGAGCCATAAACCGGCCCGGAACGCGATAGAAACGCTTGAAGATCCGTTTTAGTTGCGCGCTCGGAATACCGATTCCCGTGTCTGCGACACGCACTGCGACGCGCTTATCATCCAGCGCCGACACTGACACTGAAACCTTTACCTCGTCATCAGAATACTTCACCGCATTGTCCAATAGATTGGTGAACGCGGCTCGCAGCTCGTCGATGTCGCCGGAAACTTTTGCCGAGCTCACGTCAGGCGATTCGCTGTAAATCAACGCCGATTCACTGAGCCCGTGACGAACGCGCGTCAGCTCCAGGCATTCCTGGACCATCTCACTGATATTAATAACGGAATTGGCAATGCGGCGACGCTTGTGTCCGGTTCGACTGGCACGCAGCACTTGCTCGACAGTCTTCAGCAACCGCTCACTGTCGGCCAGCATAATGTTGTAGAACTCACGACGTTGTTCTTCATCAACCTCGCGCGTCTTGAGCGTTTCGAGGTAGAGGCGAATGGACGCGATCGGTGTCTTCAGCTCGTGTGTGACGGCGTTCATGAAAGCGTCGTGTTGCTCGTTGCGCCGTATCTCGCGGATCAGGAAAGTCGTATTGAGCACGAGTCCAAAGATCAGCACGAGAAAGAAGATGATGCCGAGGACCAGCAGCACCACTTCGCGCAAGTTGAGAATTATCCACCCGACGTTCAGCGCCACGGCGAGCGCCACGAGACACGCACCCAGCGTGATGAAGAAAGCAACTGATTTACGTCTACGGGCCCTTACGCGCATGGGCCGTGATTGTAACAGGGTTTAGAGCCGAAAATTAGAACAAGTCAGGAAGAGGGGCTTGCCCCCGTTCACCGGCTTGATCAGCGGGGGCAAGCCCCTCTTCCTAACTTGTTACTTCCTCTGACTTGTTACTCCTTCGATTAGTCACCTGCTGCTGCCGGCTGTTCCTGCTCCGCCATCCCGCCCTTTAGCCGCTTCGGCAAGCGAACGCTTCGCGTTAGGAATACGGCCAGCCACGCAAGTCCGGCCGTTCCCGAGACGAGACCCGCGATTACGGTTAAGGATCGTGGCGTGAGCCATTGCAGCGACCATCCCGCTACGCCAGTGAAAGTGGCCGCGATCAATATCTCTCCGGCGTGATGAATCATCGAGACTCTGCCTCTCAGGTCATCGGGAGCCAGGCGCATCATCAGGGTTTCCTGAACGGCCATGTGTGCGCCCAGGAACACGCGAGAGAGACAAACCATCACACACGCCCACAACAGCGCCGGCATTACTCCTGCCAATGCAAACAAGATCCCCTGGTTAATAAGACCACAGCCGATGAAGACGACCGTTCGCCTGTTCGACTCCAGAACTGAACCTACAAGCCGCGCAAGCATCATCCCGAGAAACAGACCAACTGCTGCACCAAAATAAAGAGCGGTCACTGCTGCGTCCGTACTGATGCCGCTCTTGCTTGCGAACTCCAGTGCTCCAAGACGATCGACAATGAGATTTAGCGGCCCTGAGCCAATGGTGTATAAAATAGTGACCACGATAATCGTCGCCACCGGCGGGTGTGCGACGATATAGTGCCAGCCTTCCTTTAGGTCAGACCAAACATTTCTAGAATGATCCGGACGTTCCTCCGGGCTTGCTTCTCGCGTCTTCTCTTCCGGCACACGCCACACGGAGTACGCTGAAACAAAAAACGAGAGCGCGTTGATGATGAACGCAGCCCGGTAACCGACATACGCAGTGGTCCAGCCACCAAGCGCGGAACCAACCGCCATCCACAGGTACCGGGATGAATACATCAACGCCTGGCCCGCAAGCAGATCGCGTTCGCCCGTGATATTGGGAACAGCAGTATTCTTGGCTGCTTCAAAGAAAGTACCGAAGATAGAAAGCAGCACACTGCAAAGGTAAGCAATCCACACATCCTCCGGCCGTCGCACCAGCAGGAACCCGAGCGCGGCCAGGACACGCAGCAGATCCGCGGCAATCATGACGGCGCGTCGCGACCAGCGATCGACGATCACGCCGGCGAGTGGAGCAAAGAATGTGAACGGAATCAGGCGTGCGATGAGGAGGATCGTGGTTACTTCGGGCGCTGCGTTAGACACAGCGCGCACCAATCCCAGAGCGGCAATGAAGTTAAACCAATTGCCAAGCTCAGAGATGACCTGGCCGGACCACAATCGGCGGAAAAAGCGATTACAACGCAGTAGCTGCGTGTACGTCCGCGACCCCCCCATGCTCGTACTAAAACTACCCCCCGTGCTCGTCTATGCGAACTACCAGGTCCTAGTCTTAACAAAGAGCGTCAAAAAACCGTTTAGCCTTTGCTAAAAATGTGTGTTAATCCGCAGCCACCTGCGTATATCTGTGGCCGGAAATCTTCTTCGGCAAGCGGACTTTTCGGGTTACAAACAGGCCCAGCCACAACAGTCCGGCCGTCCCCGAAAGCAGACCCGTAACTACAGTCAACGATCGTATCGTGATCCAGTTCAGCGACCACCCCGCCACCGCCGTGGAGAGGGCCCAGATCATCATTTCCGCGGCGCGATCGGTAGTCGAGACACGACCTCTCAAGTGATCGGGAACCAGGCGCATCAGCAGCGTCTCTTGAACCGCAAACTCCGCCCCCAAAAGCACGCGCGAGATACCGACCATTACACACGACCACACCAGGTTCGGCATCACTCCCGCCAACGCATAAAAAATTCCCTGAATGAACAGACTCCAACCGATGAACGCGACAGTCCGTTTTCTCAGCTCAAAGAATGCACCCACTCGCCGAGCGACCATCATTCCGAGAAAGAGACCAAATCCTCCGGCGAAATAAAGAGCCGCAACTGCCGCATCCGGACTGATGCCATTCTCGCCTGCGAACACCAACGCCCCGAGGCGATCGGCGATCAGATTCATCGCGCCGCCGCCAGTGGCCCATAAGATATTGATCCCGAGAATAGTCGCCACCGGAGCGTGCGTGACGATGTAGGCCCAGCCTTCGCGTATGTCAGTCCAGTAGCCTTTATAAATACTCCGCGGTTGTTTCTCGTTGATCTCCGTAACCTTCTGACGTGTTTCTTCTTCCGGAACAAGCCACACCGAGTACGCCGACGCAAAAAACGAAAGCGCATTGATGATGAACGCAGCTTCATAGCCGACATAAGCAGCGGTCCAGCCACCAAGCGCAGAGCCCAGCGACATGAACAGGAATCGAGACGAAAACATCAACGCGTTGCCCGCCAGCAGATCACGTTCGCCCGTGATGTTGGGAACGGCGGCTTGTTTGGCTGCTTCGAAGAACGAACCGAAGATCGAAAGCAAAGCAGTACAGACGTAGGCGATCCACAGATCCTCCGGGCGTCGCACCAGCAGGAACCCGAGTGCAACTACGACGCGCAGTAGATCCGTGACGATCATCACGGTGCGTCGCGACCAGCGATCGACGAATGCGCCGGCGAGTGGTGAAAAGAGCGTCATCGGCACCAGACGTGCGATAAGGATGATCGCGGTGACTTCAGTCGCCGCACCTGACACAACACGCCCCAGTCCCAGAGCGGCAATGAAGTTGAACCAATTGCCAAGCTCTGAGATGACCTGCCCCATAAACAATCGTCTGAAAGAGCGATTGCGCTTCAGGAGCTGCGTGTAGCTCAGTGAATTCGCGATCATGACAATAAATAGGTCCTATAGGACGATCTATATTTCTTCGAGCAATAAAAAAGCCGCCCAATATGGCGGCTCGCGATCTGCTCCGTTCTGCTCGAACGTTTAACCTCCTACAAATCGCGGCGGCCGTTTTTCAAGAAACGCCGAAACGCCTTCTACAAAATCTTTTGTCTTTCCTGATGCAATTTGTGTCTCTCGCTCCAGGTCCAGGTGACTACGTAAATCATTTGTGGCGCTGGCTTCCAACAACTTCTTGATCTCCGCTATCGCCGCAGTGGGCGCCTGAGCCAGCTTCTCTGCCATCGCCATCGCCCTGCTCATCAGCTCGTCGTCCGGCGTCACCGAATTGATCATCCCCATCTCTGCGGCGGCTTTAGCGCTGACCAACTCGCCGGTGAACAACAACTCCGTCGCACGTTTCCAACCTACGAGTCGCGGCAGGATGAATGTTCCACCACAGTCAGGCGTTAGACCAATCTTTATAAACGCCTGGTTGAATCTCGCGCTCTCCGCGGCGATAACGAGATCGCACGCCAGCGCGAGATTGCATCCACCTCCCGAAGCGACTCCATTAACCGCTGCGATGAACGGCACCGGGGTTTCTCGAATCAGAACAATTGCTTCGTTCAGGAGTCTTAAAGGCTCGTCGAAGAAAGCCTCCACTCGTCCGTCCTTCTTTGCGATCTCCTGCATCTCGCGCAAGTCTCCACCGGCGGAAAAGGCGCGTCCGGCGCCGGTGAGAACGATCGCTCGTGCGCCACGCTCAATTGCTTCGGCGATAGCAGCCTTAAAATCTTTGGCTACTTCCACCGTGAGCGCGTTCAACCGATCCGGCCTGTTAAGGGTCAACACACAAACCGCATCGCGCATCTCGAGTTG
>JAICQI010000749.1 GCA_025937955.1 Pyrinomonadaceae bacterium | reverse complement strand
TTATATTTTCGGATGAACGAGGTCGGTCATGAACCTCAGCAAAATATTCTTAAGCGTGTTGGCTTTGGTTCTGTTTGCGGGGGCAGCAACGGCGCAAGATCCTGTGCCGCTCTATCCAGAGAATTACAAAGTGCTTCTGGAGAACGAACGTGTGCGCGCGCTCGATTTTCAATTGAAGAAGGGCGCGAAGGAAGATTTTCACGCCCATCCGGCCGCAGTCACTTACGTCCTCACGCCGTTCAAGATTCGCTTCACGTTTCCCGACGGCAGTACGCGAGTCCGCGAAGCCAAAGCGGGTGACGTCTTCTATGGTGATGCTTTAACGCATGCGTCTGAGAATATCGGCGACACAGATGCGCATGGGCTCCTGATTGAAATGAAGTCGGCGGCCAAGTCGACGCTGAGTGAGGCTGACTTACTCACCGCGGTTACGTTTATTCGAGGACCAGAAGGAAGCGAACAGGATTTGCTGACTGAGCTGCTTTCAACTACCGCGCCCACGCGAGCAGAGCCGGGCAATCTCAGATACGATCTCTACCAATCGCCAACCAACAAGAACTATTTTATGCGCTTCGCGGTGTGGCGCACTCCGCAAGCGTTGGAAGAGCACAAAGCGACTCCGCATCTCAAGGCATCGTTTGAGCGCCGCAAGAACAAGAACTGGATGACTGAAATTACGACCTGGAAGCGTGTTTCTGACGGTCCTCCGATGTAAGGTTTGGCTGGCTAGGTCGACTAACGCATGAGGTGACTCGAATGGTTGCGCAAAATCAAACAATCTCCACGGCAAAGAATGCTTTTGAAAAGTTGGGGGCATTCTTAATTCGATACGGCCTGGTGCTCGTACTCGGCTGGATCGGTGCGATGAAGTTCACTGCCTACGAAGCGGAAGGCATCAAGACTCTGGTTGAGACCAGCCCGTTCATGAGTTGGATGTTCAGAGTTTTCAGTTTGCAAGCGACGTCCAACGTTATCGGGGTGGCTGAACTCATCGCCGCTGTGTTGATCGCGATTCGTCCTTTGTCAGCGAAGCTATCGGCAGTTGGTAGCGTGCTGGCGGTGTTTACATTCCTGACGACACTCACCTTTCTTTTCTCGCTTCCGGGTTGGGAGAAAAGTCTCGGCGGCTTTCCAGCGCTTTCCGGATCGGGCGGCTTCCTCCTGAAAGACGTAGTACTCCTTGGCGCGGCGCTATTCACGCTTGGAGACTCATTAGCCGCGGACCGGTAGATACATGATTGGTATCGACGAAGTAATTCGAAAAATCTTGGAGCGACGCGCGACCATTTCCGATACTCGCAGCCTGCTTGTTGGTGTTAGTGGCATCGACGGATGTGGCAAGGGCCATTTTGCCAAGCAGCTTGAAGCACGTCTCGCTTTGCACGGTGTTACGCCAACGTTACTGAACGTAGACGGCTGGTTAAACCTGCCTGAAAAGCGATTTGACCAAAGCGCTCCCGCGGAAAACTTTTACGCGAACGCGATTCGTTTTGATGAGTTTTTCTCTGAACTCATAATACCGCTGCGTGATCGACGCTCTGTTCAACTAGTAGCTGACTTTGTAGAGGAGACTGCGTCACAATACCGGAAGCACACTTACGATGTTAAGAATGTGTCGGTGGTTCTAGTGGAAGGAATTTTTCTGTTTAAGCCGCAATACCGAAAGTATTTTGATCTAACTATCTGGATCGATTGTTCGTTTCCCACAGCGCTGGCTCGCGCCATTGCTCGCGCGCAGGAGGGACTTTCAGCAGTAAACACGATTGCCGCCTACGAAACCATCTACTTCCCCGCACAAAGAATTCACCTGACTCGAGACAAACCCCGCGAGAATGCAGATCTCATCTTCGAAAACGATAGCAGCCGGGAAGCTCATTCAATGGCTTTAACCAGCTTTTCAATATTCGGCTGTTGATTCCACAACTGCTGTTGGTTCACCATCACATTCTTCCTGGGGGACAAAGGTCGACCACGAGTATGTTCTGCGCTGGGTGAGTTCGCGCATATTCGCTAGCAATCTGAAAGGTTAGATAGCTCTTACCCACACCACCTTTGTTATTCCATATAGCGTAAATCGCCATTCTTCCTCCAATTAATTGAGTTTTTCGGAGTCTAACAGATGAAGATTTTTTAATGTTATGAAAAATCGGTATTAGCTCACACGATCCCAAAATTCCATGCCCCGCCTCGATCGGGGGTTGTAAGGATCTCCCTCCATCCTCGACCAATTAATCGGTTACGAAATCTGAAGAGGAGATTTGAATAATGTCGAATAGATTAAAAGTGGCCTTACTCGTCCTGATAGTAGCCGGTGTCGGCGCTTGGTACGCGTTCCGTCCGGAGCGGCTGGTTGTTGATCAGAGAGTTAACGAACAGTTTCCCACTGCCTCCGCTGCAAGCAACAAGCTGGCAAGCGGGCAATTTCATAATGGCGCGCATGAGACCAGAGGTACTGCTACGGTGTTTCAGCTCGCAGATGGAAAGAAGACGCTGCGGCTCACAGATTTCGCAACGTCGAACGGTCCAGATGTGCACGTCTATCTCGTCGCAGCCGATGACGCTACAGACAACGATACAGTAACCAAAGCAGGTTTCATCGACATCGGCTCCTTAAAAGGAAACATTGGCGATCAAAATTACGACTTGCCGGCTAATGCGGACCTGACGAAGTATCGCGCGGTCGCAATCTGGTGCAAGCGGTTTAGTGTGAACTTTGGCACAGCACCATTGATGACCGACTCGATGCAGTCGATGAACATGCAGTAACTCCACCAGACGGAGTGTCATCATGACCAGCAACAATCATTACGACGTAATCATCATCGGCACGGGCGCGGGTGGCGGCACACTAGCGTATAAGCTCGCGCCCTCGGGCAAGAAGATCCTGTTGCTTGAACGTGGAGATTACGTGCCGCGGGAGAAGGACAACTGGAGCACGCGCGCAGTCAATCTTGAAGGCAAGTACAACACGAAAGAAGCGTGGCGCGACAGCGAAGGTAAAGAGCTACACCCGCACACCAATTACTACGTCGGTGGCAACACCAAGTTCTACGGCGCGGCACTGTTTCGTCTGCGCAAAGAAGATTTTGGTGAGATACGTCATCACGGTGGAATCTCGCCAGCCTGGCCCATCAGCTACGAGGAACTGGAGCCGTACTACACGGAAGCCGAACATCTCTATCAGGTACACGGCAATCGAGGCGAGGATCCCACTGAGCCCTGGGCCAGCGCGCCTTACAAGTATCCGGCAGTAAGTCACGAACAACGCAT
>JAICQI010000280.1 GCA_025937955.1 Pyrinomonadaceae bacterium | reverse complement strand
GGAAAACAAATTCAATCCACAGATTGCACAAATCAGTCCTGATCGGGGGAAAAAGCGAAACTCAGAACAGAACAAGTCAGGAAGAGGCTTGCCCCCGCTCATTGAATTCAATCAGCGGGGGCAAGCCCCTCTTCCTGACTTGTTCTATTTTGTTGGTACTATTTTGATTCGCATTTTTGTAACTATTCGCCGGCTAAAGAAGCGTGTGGAAGGATGGATGGCGGTATCGGTTCGAGGAAGCGCGAGAGGGTGGGAATGCCGTCGGTTTCCGGGCCGCGATAGACGTCGACCGCTGGATAGACGAAGTGTAATTCCTTCTTCGCGCGTGTGGTGGCGACGTAGAGCAGTCGCCGCTCCTCGTCATAGTCGTCAAACTCATCCTGAAACCTGCTCGACGGAAACCAGCCATCAGTCATCCAGATCAGAAACACGGCGTCCCACTCGAGTCCCTTGGCTGAGTGCACCGTCGAGAGCGTGACAAAACCGCTGCTACGCCGCGGCGCGTTGTCCCCAACCGCTTCAGACGGATCGAGCGCGATGTCGTCGAGCAACTTGGCCGGCGTCTTGTAACGTTTCGCGATCGTTTGCAGGTGTTCGAGATCGCGTCCGCGGCGTTGCACGTCGTCATATTTGTTCTTCAGCAGTGGCTTGTAAAACCGCAACACTGTTGATAATTGCTCGCTCGGCGTCTTGCCTTCCACCATCGTGCAAAGTACGCGTGCCAACCGAATCAGTTGAGCTTTATACGAGTCGCGAGCGGGGAAGCGAAGCAGTTTCTTGAAAAGGCCCGCTCTGCTATTCGTCGACCGGAACTCACGATGTTCGACGCCGAGGTGTTCGAGTATCTGGTAGACGGTCGCATCGCCAATGTGATCGATCAGCTTCAAGGCGCGAAACCATGAAAGCGTATCTGACGGTTTCACCACCACACGCAGAAACGAGAGCGCATCCTTGATGTGCGCCGATTCCGCAAACCGCATCCCGCCAAACTTGCGGAACGGAATGCCATGCTTTCCGAGCTCGATTTCCAGGTCAAACGAATGCGAGCTGGAACGGAAAAGCACCGCGATGTCACTGAGCGGCATGCCTTCTTCACGCAGATCCGCGATCCGCTGCGCGACAAACCGCGACTGTTCATTCTCATCCTGCGCGCTCACGACTACCGGCGCCTCACCACCGTCGATGCGCGAGTAAAGACGTTTCTTGTAACTCTCTTTCACGTCCGCGATGATCGCGTTCGCGACGTCGAGAATCGGTTGCGTACTGCGAAAATTCTCTTCGAGTTTGATGATCTGCGCTGCTGGAAAGAGCTTTGGAAACTCCAGCATGTTGCGATGACTCGCGCCGCGGAACGAGTAGATCGATTGAAACTCGTCACCGACAACCGCGACGTTTTCGTGGCGCGCAGTCATCAGCTTCACGATCTGCGCCTGGAGCTTGTTCGTGTCCTGATACTCGTCGACCATGATGTAGCGATACTGGTCGGAGAGCTGTTCGCGCATCTCCTCGCTCGCCTCCAGCGCTTCACGAAAACGCACGAGCAGATCGTCGTACGTCAGCATGTGGCGGCTGCGCTTGAACTCCTCAAACGATTTGAACAACGTCTCGAGGTTGCGGCGCTCATCGACAAACTGCGGATACTGTTGATTGAGCACCTGTTTCAGCGTCTGGACCTTGTTCACCATCATGCTGAAGATGGCGGCGATCGTTCGCTTGCGCGGAAAGTGCTGGGCTTTTGTGATCCGGATCTGGCGTCGCAACAGATCGATCAAGTCTTCAGTGTCGCTCTGGTCCAACACGGTGAAGTTTTTCTGCACACCCGCTTGATCGGCAAACTTGCGCAGCACCGCGTGGCCCAGGGAATGGAACGTGCCGCCCGAGACGCGCTGGCAACGCGCGTCAGCCAGAGCCGCCGCGCGTGTGAGCATGCTCGCAGCGGCGCGACGCGTGAACGTCAGCAAGAGTACTGATTCTGGCTTTGCTCCGATTTCGACGAGGCGCGCGACGCGATAGACCAGGGTGCGTGTCTTGCCGGTACCGGCGCCGGCCACGATCAAGAGCGGGCCTTCCGTAGTCGTGACGGCTTTGAACTGCGCCTCGTTCAGCTCGTTCTCGTAATCGACTGCGCGCGAACGATCGCCAGTGCGCTTCAAAACCAATCTGGACTTTGGTGCCAAGGGCGGCGCCGCGGGCAACGTCTTACCGAGATCCAGATCGCGTTTGATTGTTTTGAGCGCTTCGGAAAGCTCGGAGATGGTTTGAAAACGTTCCTTCGGCGTCTTCTCGAGCGCCTTCGTCAGGACGCGTTGCAATTCAGACGGCAGCTCCGGGCGTCCGTCGCTCGGAAAGATCGGAGCGCGATGAAGAATCGCGTGCATCGTGTCGATGCGATTGTCATGAACAAACGGCGCCTTACCTGTCAGCATCTCACACAGCACCACGCCAAACGAAAACACGTCGCAGCGACGATCGACACGGTGGCCCAACAACTGTTCGGGTGCCATGTAGTTGACGGTACCCATCAACGTGCCCGACTGCGTCTGGACACCGCGAATCAACGTTTTCTGTTCACTGTCGGCGACGAGTGCGCGTTCGCGTTCTGCGACCAGCTTGGCGAGGCCGAAGTCGAGAATCTTTGCGTAACCATCGCGACTGAGCATTAAATTCTCGGGTTTGAGATCGCGATGAATGATTCCGAGCTCGTGTGCGCGCGCGAGTCCGGTGGCGATCTGGATCGCGATGTCCAACACTTCTCTGAGTTGCAGTCCGTTGTTTGCGATCTTCTGGCGCAGCGTCTCGCCCTCGACGTACTCCATCGCGATGTAGGGCCGGCCTTCGTCTTCGCCGACTTCGTAAACCGTGAGAATGTGTGGATGGTTCAACGCCGACGCAGCGCGTGCTTCCTGGAAGAAGCGGCGCCGGCGATCGTCCTGCGAGACGTACTCCGGCGGGAGCAGCTTCAGCGCCACAATTCGCTGCAACTTGTTGTCGTAAGCTTTGTAGACTGCGCCCATGCCACCGGCGCCAATTGGTTCGACGATCCGGTAATGCGCAATGGTTTTGATGGGAGACGGCTTCATGTGTTTGGGGTCGACGACATGATGCTGAACGGCTAATTATAACGGCAACTTCCCCTGATACGAACCGAGGCCGTAAAATCGTCGTATCCGTTAGTGATTCCGAACAAAGGAGCTGCTTATGGTGTGTCCTCGTTGTGCCTCGAACCAAAATGACGACATAAAGTTCTGTACGTCTTGCGGAGCGAACCTGCAAGCGGTGCGCGAGGCGTTGGAAGCGCCCGACCCGGCAAAGAAGTTTGAGTGGGGCGACACCTGGGTCGCGGACATGTTGATGTCGGGCCAGGCAGCCGAAATACGCAAGCTCGAGCTGGAACGCCGTATGGGCATCACGCCTGAAGTGAAACGTTACAACGAAATCAAAGCGGGCGTGATCGTGAGTAGCGTCGGTGTCGGGCTCGCGATCTTTCTGGCCATCTTGATGCAGGGCGTTGCGGGCCACGTCGATCCCAAGGACGCCGAGATCATCACGCGGATTTGGGTAGCGGGAGTCATTCCGTTCATGGTCGGTTTGGCGCTGATTATTAATGGTCTGGTCGTGAGCAGGAAAATTGTAGAAGCGCAGGAACGAGCGTTGAAGGAAGGGAGGGCGGCGTTGGATGAAGGGCAGACTCCTCGTAGTCTGCGACCACCAGATACGAGTGAGTTCATGCCAACGAATTTCAGCGTTACCGATGGGACAACCCGACATCTCGAAAACGCGGAACGGAAAGTCAATCGATGAACAGGATTTCGGGATTAGAGAAGAGTCAGGCGCCGTGGCACTTGCGCTGGTTCTATACCACGATGCGCAAGATGTTCGGCAAGGATTTGACGCCGGTGAAGCAACAGATGCGGCTGCCGGGACTGATTTGGGGCAGCATCGCGATGGAGGCCGGGCTTGGCCGGAAGCGGAAAGTGTCGTTGCGGTTTATTCAGCTCGGGAAGGTGCGGACCGCCGCGCGCATTGGGTGTCCGTTTTGAGTGGACATCAATTCTGCCGTAGGCAGAAAAGCCGGTTTGACTGATGAGAAGTTGCTGGCAGTGGTGAAGAATGATTTATCAGTGTTCTCTGACGTTGAGAAACTGGTGATCGAGCTCGCGGACGCGATGGCTAATACGCCTTCAAACGTTTCTGATGAATTGTATGCGCGCCTGCGCGAGAAGTTTTCCGAGGAGCAACTACTTCAGCTCGGCGGCCAGATCGCGTTCGAAAACTACCGCGCTCGCCTCAACCGCATCTTCGACGTCCGGAGTGACGAACTTTATAAGCCGCAGATGAACGCGGATGAACGCGGATCTAATCGGCGTTCATCTGCGTCATCTGCGGCCTAAATTTTCGAGTTCTTCAGGGGTGCGGGGCCAGTCCTCCTTTAAGAGACGAGAAAGGGCGCGGTCCGCGAGGAGTTTGCCACCTGTTTGGCACGTGGGGCAGTAGTTAGTCTCGTTAGATCCGTAGCGGATGCGCTGGATCTTGCTGCCGCAACGTGGACACGGTTCGCCATACTTGCCGTGCGTCGCCATGTCGGGACGAAACGCGGTTACCTTTTCCGGGAAACGATCCTTCGCTTCCGAACGCAAACGCTCAACCCAGTCAGTCAACGTTCGTTTGATTGCCGCGAAGAGTTGTTCGATATCTTTGTCGGTGAGTTTTTGTGTGAGCGTGAAAGGCGAGAGTTTTGCTTCAAAAAGAATCTCGTCCGAGTAAGCGTTGCCGATGCCGCTGAGAATGCGTGGATCGGTGAGCGCGCGCTTTAACGTGTGGTTCCGGGCGCGTAACGCGCGCGCGAACTCTTCCGTCGCCGCGTCAAAAATTTCTAAGCCACCGGGATTGAGATTGTCGAGACCGGCTTCACCCTGGACCACGTGCAGCGAAGCCCGCTTCTGCGTACCTGCTTCGGTCAGTGTGAGGCTGCCGGTGCTAAACTCGAACACAGCCACACTTCTACCTTTCGCAGCTTTGGCCCGCTCGTCGTACCAGTGCAACCTGCCGGCAATCATCAGGTGCAGAACGAGCCACAGATCTCCTTCGAGGCCGAAGCAGATCCTTTTCCCAAGCCTGCGCAGCTCGACGATCTTTTTGCCTTCGACGCTGGACAGAGGCGGAACAGCCGTCCGCAACAGGAAAGGACTTGCGATGCGGACGCGTTCGAGAATACTGCCTTGGATTCGTCTCTCGAGAGCCTCGATATAAACAACGATGTCCGGCAGTTCAGGCACTAATTCTATTCTGCTAGACGGTACTGCGGCTCTTTATCATGCGATAAATCCATAGCACGATAATGGCGCCGAGTATCGAAAGCAGGAGACCGGCTGGCTGGAATCCGCCGTCGCGCGTATCAGTTCCCCAGATTGCCCAACTCACCAGGCCGCCAAGAATCGAGCCGACGATACCGAGGACGATCGTCAGGATGATGCCCATCGGATCCCTTCCGGGCATGATCAGACGAGCGAGTGCGCCAGCGATTAACCCGATGATTAACATCCAAATGAAACCCATCATCTCCACTGTCCTCCTTGTGTGGCGCGTTTATATCACACCTCAACGCCAAAAACACTTAAGGCACAAAGAGTTCAAAGAGTTGTGACTTCGCGGCTTACTTGATCTTCTTCGCGCCATAAAGCTCGAAAAAGAGAAACTCTATCTTTCCGCTCTTTCCGGGCACGAACACGACCTCGTTTTCGTTTTGCGCGCCGAAGGCAAACTTCCTTTCGCCCGTCTTCGTCATCTCGGATTCTTTGCCGTCAAACTTCATGGAGAGTTGGCCGTCTTTCATTGAGACTTCCCACGTTTGCGGGGCGTGCGAGTAAGTTCCGACATACTGATTCATCTCCGACTCCGTTGCCGGCGCGACAGTCTGGGGCTTCTGTGACTCTTCATCTTTCAAACCAAGCCCGAGCTGCGTGGCCTTGTTCAAACTCTTTCGCATCGTCTCGCCACTCTTGTTGGTCAACACGATCACTGCAAACTTTCGCGACGGCACCATCTGGATCATCGATCCATAACCACGACTGAAGCCTCCATGGCCGACAAACTCGATGCCTTTGTATTTGAAGACCGTCAGCCCGTAGCCGTAGTAAGAATCAGACTCACCGGGAACCGCCACCTGGTGTTGGACCATTTGATTGATCAGCGCAGGTGACAGCAGTTGTTTGCCGTCCAGTTTTCCCTCGTTCAGCAGTGCAGTGACCCAGCGCGACAGATCCTTCACGTTCGACCACATCGAGCCCGCCGGCCACATCGCGACGTTATTGAACATTGGTCGAAGAATCGTCGGCTTGCCGGCGTCGAGCGCGTGGCCGGTGGCGAACGGGTAAGTGATTACCATGAACGGTCGCAGGGTGGTGCGTTCCATTCCGATTGGTTTGAAGAGGAGCTCGGTCATCGCGTCGGCGTAAGGCTTGCCGTACAGCTCTTCGACTACAAATCCCGAAAGCCAGTAGCCGGGGCTCGAGTAGGAATAGATCTCACCTTGATCTGCGAAGAAGACTTCGTCCTTCCAGGAGCGCACCATGTTTCCGAGCGCGGGGTCATCGTTTGAGATCACAGGTGCGGCAAAGTCGCGCACGCCGGCGGAGTTGCTCAACAAGTGATGCGGTGTGACCTGGCCCACCCGTGTGCTCAAACCTTTGACACGATTCCCGATGGGCTCATTCATCTTGATCTTGTCTTTTTCCGAGAGCGCGAGCAGCGCCGCTGCTGTGAACATCTTGGTAGTCGAGCCGAGACGGAACAGCATCTCCGGTTGCATCTCAACATTAGTCTCGACATTGGCAACGCCGAACGCCTTCTGATAGACCACCTGATCGCCGTTGATGATCGCAATCACCGCTCCCGGCGTGTTCTTCTCCTTGAGCTCCGCGGGCACGAGCTTGTCCAACTCACTAAAATCAATCGCCGGAGCCGGCTTAGCCCCCTCGGGTTTTGCGTTCGATGCAGCAACAAAAACAGCAAGGCACAATGCGACCAAGCAGACTCTGCAAGCCATTTGTTTCATTAGTCAATTTGTCTCCTGAAGGATTCCGGCGTTCATCACTGTAGAGCAAGTGGTGTCTAATACGCACCTCCACCGTCGAGGGTTCTTGGATTATCCTCCAAATAAATGAATATGAATTTGCCACAATGAGGCACAAAATTTCAGCGAAACCAATTTTGTGTCTTTGTGCTTTTTGGTGGCTCCATAACAACTGTGGTCCTGGACCATCACAGCAATTTTGTTATATAGAATTCTGTTGACTCTGTTTTCGACTTGATGAAGAATCACGCGCACTAAATTTACCTCGCTTTGCTCTCAAGTTCTCGCACTTGAGCTTGCGCAAGTCT
>JAICQI010000685.1 GCA_025937955.1 Pyrinomonadaceae bacterium | reverse complement strand
GTCAACACGTTCCAGCCGTTTCGCCATAGCACGAAGCGCGACACGGTCTACTTTGCCATTTGCCGTTTGCGGCAGTTTATCCAATAACGCGAAAAGCGAGGGCGCCATGTAGTCGGGCAGTCTTTGCTGCGCAAAGACACGAAACTCTTCGCCCGTCACAGCCGTGTGCGGCGTCGCGACCACGTAAGCTACAAGGCGCTGATCCTCGTCCGCAACTACGGCGGCTTCCACAACAGCCGGATGCTCTTTGAGCGTTGTTTCGATCTCTCCCGGCTCGATCCGCAAGCCGCGAATTTTAAACTGCTCGTCCCGGCGCCCGAGAAATTTGATGTTTCCGTCAGGCAGATAGCGAGCCATGTCGCCTGTCTTGTAAAGCCGCCTGCCCGGCTCCATGCTAAATGGATCTGGAATGAACCGCTCCGCCGTCAAACCGGCGCGGCCAAGATATCCACGCGCTACTCCAATGCCGCCAATGTAAAGCTCTCCCGCTACCCCGACAGGCACAGGATTGAGACGTTGGTCCAACAAGTAAATTTGCGTGTTGCTGATTGGCCGTCCAATGGGCGGGTCCCCGGCGCACGCGCCATCGTGTTCGTACAAAATGCAGCCGATCGTCGCTTCCGTCGGCCCATAGCCGTTGATGAATCGCTTGCCACGCGACCAACGCGCCGCGACTTCCGCAGGACACCGCTCGCCGGCTGCGACTACTGTCTTGAGCATTGGCATTTGCTCCGCCGATAACACTGCGAGCATCGACGGAGGCAGAGTCGCAACCGTGACCTCGTGCTCCTGCACATACTCAAGGAGTTGCGGGCCAGACAACAACGTCTCACGACTCACGAGACAGAGACGAGCGCCCGTGATCAGCGCGGTGAAGATCTCCTCCATGGACGCGTCGAAAGTCAAAGTAGCAAACTGCAACACGCAGCTTTCTGGACCAACGACGAAGAACTGAACAAACGCTGCAACCACGTTGCAGAGACCGCGATGCGCGATCACGACTCCTTTCGGAGCGCCGGTCGAACCTGAGGTGTAGGTTACGTAGACAGCGTTGTCACCAGTAGTTAAACAGGGCGGGTTGCGATCAGAGTGTTTCGAGATCTCCTCGTCATCGATGCAGACGACTCGCACGTCTTTCGACGAGGGCAGATGGTTCGCTGAGCGCTGATCGGTCACCAACACGGAGATTCCAGCGTCGTCAAGCATGTAGGAGATACGCGCAGGCGGAAACGCCGGATCGAGTGGAACATATGCGCCGCCGGCTTTGAGTATGGCGAGCAATGCGACGATCATTTCCGGCGAACGTTCCAGCAGCAACCCGACAAACGATTCTGGTCCGACACCCAGAGTGAGTAAGTGGTGCGCGAGTTTGTTGGCTCGCTGGTTCAACTCCTCGTAAGTCATTCGGCGTTCTTCGAATGAGAGGGCAATCGCTTCGGGGGTGCGTTCCACCTGCTGTTCGAAAAGTCGATGGATGCAGACCTCGACCCCTAACTCCTTCGCGGTATCATTCCACTCAACCAGCAATCGTCGTGACTCGGGCGCGGTCAGTACCGGCAGCGTGCTGATCGGCCGGCTGGCGCTGTGCACCACGCCTGCGAGCAAGACTTTGAAACGTTCGCCTGTTAGCTCGATCGTCGACGCGTCGAACAAGTCCGTGTTGTAAACGAGCGAGACGTCGAACTGCCCGTCAACTTCAGTCACGTCGAAGGTGAGATCAAACTGCGCGCCCGCTGTCTTTACATCGACGGGCCTGATGCGAAGATCAAATTGCAGTGAAGCAGCCTCGGGTGTGTTCTGGAGAGCAAACATTACTTGAAAGAGCGGATTGCGGCTCTGGTCTCTAATCGGACTCAACTCCTCAACCAGCATCTCGAACGGCAAGTCCTGATGCTCGAATGCGCCAAGCGAGACGTCGCGCACCCGCGCCAACAATTCGCGGAACGTGGGATTGCCGGAAAGGTCCACGCGCAAGGCCAGCGTATTGACGAAGAAGCCGATCAGCGACTCGAGCTCATGGCGGTTGCGGTTGGCTATCGGAGTGCCAACTACGATGTCAGTCTCGCCTGTGTAACGGTAAAGCAGCACATAGACCGCGGCCAGAAGCGTCATGAAAGGAGTCGCATCTTCACGGCGACCCAACTCCACCAGACGCGCCGATAGGTCACGCGAAAGCGCAAACGAATGTCGCGCGCCGTTGAAGGATTGCACCGCGGGTCGTGGCCGATCAGTTGGCAGTTCCAGCGACGGCGGCGCGCCCTGCAAATGTTTTCGCCAATACTCGAGCTGTTGGTCCAATAGCTCGCCACTTAACCACTCGCGCTGCCACTCGGCAAAGTCAGCGTACTGGATCGATAAGTCCGGCAACGGCGAGCTCCGGCCAGCGACGGCGGCTTCGTAAAGCGCGCTCAACTCGTTTAACACGATCGTTTGTGACCATCCGTCGCTGATGATGTGATGCATCGTCACGAGCAGCACGTGTTCATTAGCTCCCAACCGCATCAACCGGGCACGAATGAGCGGACCATTGACTAGATCGAATGGCCGTTGTGTCTCGTCGCTCGCCAACCTCTCAGCTTCTACTTCACTGACCGCTGGCGGGAGCGAGCTGAGATCTGTGACAGCCAATGGCAGGTCTCCAGTGGCGGCGACCAATTGCATGGGCGCCTGGTCCAACACGTCAAATGTAGTGCGCAGGATCTCGTGCCGGCGGACGATTTCGTCGAGAGACCATTGCAAGGCCTCCACCTCGAGCTGCCCTGATAACCGGAAAGCAAGCGGCATGTTATAGGCCGCGTTCGACGGATCCATCTGATGCAGGAACCACAGACGTTGCTGGGCGAAGGAGAGTGGAAAGACGAAGACTTCGTCAGGCGTCACGCTGGGTAACATAAAGGCTTAGCCGCAAAAAGGCACAAAAGGCGCATAAAAGCAGTCATTGAAGGGATCTCACGGGTCGCGCCAGACGTCGCGCTTCTCGATCTACGCGAACAATCTTCGGTATTTCGCTCCGCGTGCCGTTGTTTTGTTCCTGCTCGATGGCGATTGCAAGCGCGGCGATAGTTGGTTGTTGGAACACCTGGCGCAACGGTAGTTCCACCTTGAACAACTCGCGCACGCGAGAGATGAGCTGAGTCGTGAGCAGCGAGTGACCACCGAGATCGAAGAAATTGTCGTGGATGCCGACCTGCGGGAGGCCAAGCAAGTCTGACCAGATGCCGGCGAGCGACTGTTGGACGCCGGCACGCGGTGCGACGAAGGCCTGGGGCAAATCCGGCCTGACAGCTTCCGGCGCCGGGAGTGCGCGACGATCCAGCTTGCCATTCGGCAACAACGGCAACTCGTCGAGAATGACGAACGATGCGGGAACCATGTGTTCCGGCAGTAGCGACTTCAAAAAGTTTCGCAACTGTGGTCCAAACTGTCGCGCCTGTTTTGCACGCAACGGATGGTTTACGTAATCGTTTAGAGACTTCGCCGCGTCGAGATTAAACGGGAACTGAAATCTTGTTTCGGAACGCTGTGTGAAGATCACGTCGAAGCTTCCCTCTTCACTGTGCCGCGCCCAACTGAGATGGACTTGATACGGCAAACTATCTGCCAGACGGTACAAGTCTTCGGGATCGAGGCCTTCGCCGAGTCTGGCATTCGCGACGTTTGTGAGAGCAAGCGTCTCAGGCTTGTTTTCTAT
>JAICQI010000117.1 GCA_025937955.1 Pyrinomonadaceae bacterium | reverse complement strand
TTCGAACGCGAGCGCGGGCTCGAATGAGATCTCCGCGCCAGTTTGGACCGCACGCTTGATGCGACCGACCGCGTGCGCGGCTTTGTTTGGCGTCGTGAACTGACGCGCATAATCGTGCACCTGTTCGGCGAAGTTCTCAATTGTTTCAGCTTCGAAGACCTGATTCAGAATCCCAAGCTCGAGACCTCGTTCGAAATCGAACAACTGACCCGTCGCCATCAGCTCGATTGCTTTCGACTTCCCGACCATTCGCGCCAGTCGTTGTGTGCCGCCGGTTCCGGGAAGCACACCAAGCGAGACCTCCGGCAATCCTAACTTTCCCGCACCTTTTCTAGCTATGCGAATGTCAGCCGCCATCGCGACTTCCAGACCACCGCCGACGCAGTGACCATTTATGGCAGCGATTACGAGCTTCGGCGTTTGTTCCAAACGACAAAGTGTCTCGTTTGCATGAAGACAGAAATAGTATTTAAACGCCGGCGTCACGTTAGCGAGCATCTGGATGTCCGCTCCGGCGCAGAAAAACTTCTCGCCCTTACCCGTGATCACAATGACCTGCACCGAATCATCCATGCGCGCGTCGAGAATTGCGCGATCGAGCTGCTGCATCATCTCGTAGCTGTACGTGTTTGCCGGTGGATCGTTGAGCGTGATGACGGCGATTCCGTCCGCCGCTTGATAGTCGAGTTTGGATTTCGTTTCACTCATGTTGATAGATCGAAATATGGTGCATGCTTTCAGATGAAAACGGCTCGCGCTTCCAGTTACTCCAACGCTCGCGCAAACGCAAACCCGCAAGCTGGGCCATCAGGTCCAGTTCAGACGGCCATGCATAACGTATCTGCACAGGATAGAGCCGTACATCACCTTCGGTGAGTACGACTTTCTGACTGATTACTCGTTGCGCAGCCGCATCGTGTTGGCCCACGTCCAATTGCACCTCGTCAGTCGTCACTTTTGTAGCCCAGTTTACTTGCCCGCCAGTGAAGCGATTAAGGTCAGGCACAAAAGCTTCCATCACGAAGCAGCCATCGCGCGACAAGTGTGCTGCCACGTTGCGAAAACAGCGCACCTGTTCATCCTGAGACGAGAGCGCAAAGAACGTGTTGAAGACGATGTAAACGAGCGCAAACTCGCCGAAGACCGGAATTTCGGCAAAGCTGCCCTGCGTTATCGTGATCCGATCACCGCCCGGCTTCGCGCGCAGCCGTGAAATCATCGAGGCTGCGGCATCGACGCCGTGAACCTCGACGCCTTTGGCTGACAACGGTAACGCGATCCGGCCAGTGCCAATGCCGAGCTCCAGCGCGCGCCCGCCGTGGGCCAACTCTGCCAGCACGTCGATCGCGTGGCTGTCGTAGTCCGAGTACCACTCGTCGTAAACGCCGGCGACGGTTTCGCCGTAGGTTTCGTCGGAATAGAAGTTCATGAGCTTATTGTGCCGCGCCAAATGCTCAGGTCTTCGCGTTGCTTCGGCAGCGCGCTGATGCTCAGTGGTCCAGGAAGAAGCCCGGGCGAAAAACCGTCGAGAAAAAGCTGCGTCAGATGTTGGGCCAGGTCGTGGACCTTGAGTTTTCCCTGCGGGTCGTACCAGTTATAGATCCAATTCATCATTCCGAACAGTGCGTAAGTCGCGACTGTCAGATCCACCGGTTGCTGCTTCTTCGTTGACTCCTGCACTTCCTGAAGAATCCTGCGCGCCAGCCTCGTGTAATTGTCTTTACGCGTCGAGACGTGCGCGTGTAAGTCGCCGCGCAGCGATTCGGCTTCGTGCGAGAGCACCTTCATCTCGGCCATGTTCGCCGCGAAGAATGAAAGGTGATTCTCGATGAAGGTGCCGAGTTTGGTAACCGGATCGTCAACTTCCTGCAACTGCTTCTCGAGACGTTCGAGCACGCGACCGAAACAGTTGTCCTGGATCAGAAACAACAGCTCCTCTTTCGAGCGACAGTAGTGATAAAGCCCGGCCAGGCTGACGTTCGTCGCGCGCGAAATGTCTCGCATCGACGTCGAGTGGTAACTCTTCTCGGCGAAGATGCGCGCCGCCGTGCGCAGTATGAATTCGAGCTTCTGGTCGTGTCGCGAAGTCTGGAGCATTACAATCTAACGTATTCAAATTCAAATGGCTTGCCTTTGATACCCGCCGCGGGCGGCGCGATCCAGTTTGCAATCTTGCCCGGCTCGTAAACCGGGTGCATGAGACTGCGCACGTACTCGCGATCCTCCATCGTCGGCAGCCACTCAGACTTGCGACGCTCGAACTCTTCACGCGAGATCAGGTTGCCCTCGAGATCAAACGTGTGCCCCGCATATTCACCAACGTGCCGGTGGAAACGCGGATTCGGAAGATACAGACGCTCCTTCGCTCCTTCATCTGCGAGCACCTTGTTCCAGCGCGCCAGGCCTTTCTCACAGTCTTTGACATACTCACCACGCAACACCTCGTTCAACGCGTTGCGCAGCGGCACCTCGCGCGTCTTCAGTTGACCATCCTCGACGACCGTCATCATAAAGTTTTCATTTGTCGCCTGGTGATCGGTGTACTGCTCGCGCTCTTTGTAACGGCCCTTCAAACCTGCCGCAAAGAAGTCGGCGGAGTTGGAACTGATCTCGCCGCCGAAAAGGTCGAGCGAGTAGCTGAACCAGAAGTTGATGTACTTCTGAACGATGTCGAGCGGAATGCCGCCCAGCTCACGCACGTCGCCCTGCTTCATCAGTTGCGCGGTGCGACGAACCACGCGGCCGAGGCCCGTGTCGCCGACAAACATGTGGTGCGCTTCTTCAGTGAGCATGAACTGACACGTACGCGCCAGCGGTTCGAAGCCCGACTCGGCGAGTGCTGAAAGCTGATACTTGCCGTCGCGATCGGTAAACATCGTGAACGCGAAGAAGTTGAGCCAGTCGTCGCAAGGCTGATTGAACGCTTCGAGGATGCGCGGCTTGTCGGGATTACCGCTGCGCCGTTCGAGCAGCGCGTCGGCTTCGTCACGACCATCACGGCCGAAGTAGCCATGTAGCAGGTAGACCATGGCCCAAAGGTGTCGACCTTCTTCGACGTTCACCTGAAACAGGTTGCGGAGGTCGTACAGTGAAGGACAGGTCTTGCCGAGTTGTCGTTGCTGTTCGACGGACGCGGGCTCGGTATCGCCCTGCGTCACGATGATTCGGCGGAGAGCATTGCGAAACTCGCCGGGCACTTCCTGATACGCGGGACGACCGTAATTGTCGCCGAAGCCGACCTTCGCATCGGGCTGCGGTGGCTCGAGAAAGATGCCCCAACGATACTCGGGCATCTTCACATAATCGAAGTGGGCCCAACCCTCGGAGCCGACGTCGATCGCCGTGCGCAGCCACACGTCTTTTTCCTGAAACCCCTCGGGTCCCATCTCGCGCCACCAGTCGAGAAAGTTTGGCAGCCACTTCTCCAGCGCGCGCTGCAGCTTCTTATCTTCGGAGAGATTAACGTTATTAGGAATGCGATCGTATAAGTTCATGAGATACCTGGACTGTTGAAGTTTGGTTTTTGCTTTTGGTCTTTGGTCTTGGGCCTTTGGTCTTTGCAGAGACCAAAGACCAAAGACCAAAAACCTAAGTCCTTCTAAAATCAAACTCCGCTTGTGTTGGCTTGCCGTAGTTCGTTAGTGCGCCTTTTTCGCCAACCGCGTTGGGCCGCTGGAAGATCCAGTTTTGCCATGCGGTCAGGCGACCGTAAATTTTTGTGTCCATCGTTTCGGGCCCGGCGAAACGTAGCGAGGCTTCCATGCCGGTTAGTGCATCGGGTGATAACGACGTTCGCTCTTCGATGGCGACGCGGATCTCGTCTTCCCAATCGAGATCGTCGGGCGCGAAAGTCACGAGTCCGAGCTCTTCCGCTTCTTCGGTGTTGAAGCTCTTCTGGTCGCCAAAGACTTCATCGAGTCTCTCGGGTTCGGCCAGGAACCGCGACTGCATCCGGGTCAGGCCATTGCTCATCAGAAACGCTCCGGCATTGAGTTCGGAGACAGCGATTGAGACGTCTTCTGCTTCCGGATCATTGAGCATATAACTGCGATCCGAGGCGAGCAGCAGTTCGAGCAGGTTTCCGGCAAAACAGCTTCCCGGCTCGACGATCGCAAAGAAACTCTTCGCTGTTAGATCGAGACGTCGAAGCACACGTGCCATGTGCAAAACTATTTCGCGCACGAGCCAGTGATCGTGATTCGCGGCCAACGTCCTGTCTATCGCCAGCACGTTTTCAGCATCGCCTTTAGTGCGCACGCAAATCAGACCAATCAGCGGCTCGTTGACGCGCAGGTGCAGCAGCGCATCGTCGAGCTCGCGATAAGCTTGCAGTGGCCAGTAAGCGTCGCCCAGCTCCTGGATCTCATCACCGTTGGCGGGCTGCGGGCCTTCCGGCGCGTGTATGGTCAAATCTGCGTAACGCTGTTCGCGATCGAGTTTGAGCTTAACGTACTGATAGTTTCGCGAATCGTCGGTGGTTTCGAACTTCAGCGGATTAAGTTTGATTCCTGATGTAGACGATCCACCATCGGCGATCTGCTTAACGCGCGCATCAACCGAATCCTGAAACTTGCTCGTTGGAAAATAGTCGTCAATCAGTCCCCACTCTTTCGCGCGCTTTCCTTTTAAACCTTCCGCGAGTGTCGAGAAGACGTCAGCACGATCACGTCGCACTTTCCTCTTATCAACGAGGCGCGTGAGACCGCCAGTTCCCGGCAACACACCGAGCAGCGGAACTTCGGGAAGCGAAACAGCCGAGTTGCCGTCGTCCACCAGATAGATCTCATCGCAAGCAATCGCGAGTTCGTACCCACCGCCCGATGCAGTTCCGTTTAACGCGGCGATATAGCGACGGCGCGAATGTTTAGAGTCGTCTTCGATGGCACAGCGAGTCTCGTTGGTGAACTTACAGAAGTTGACTTTGAACGCATGCGACGACGTGCCGAGCATGTAGATGTTCGCGCCCGCGCAGAAAATGCGCGGCTTCAAGCTCGTGATCACCACGACGCGAACTTCCGGATGCTCGAAGCGTAGGCGCTGCACGGCGTCGGCGAGTTCGATATCAACGCCGAGGTCATACGAGTTGAGCTTCAGTTTGTAGCCTTCAGCGAGCGTCTCGTCCTCCTGAACATCCATCGAGAGCGTTGCTACTTGCCCGGCAGTCTGCAGCTTCCAATGCCGATATTGATCCGGTGACGTTTGAAACGATATAAGATTTAACATGATTAACAGTCTGGTTCGAACGTTCGTTCGGATTTTAGATGAGGACTGATTGCAACGTCAAATCAGTAGCCGCTGATTTTCGCGGATGGCTAAACTGATCCGAAGCTTGACAGTCCAGCCCAATGGCGCGTAGGGTTTGGAGCTTCCGACCCATCCGGCCTCAGTTTGGAGGCGAATCTGTTCTGGTGAACGGCGCGGTCTTCAAAACCGTTAGTGAGACCGTGAGAGCGGGCTCAGGTAGGTTCGATTCCTACACGCCTCCGCCAGGATCGGAACGTAAATTGTTCTTTTACAAGGAATTTCCTCACATGATTAGAGATTGGGTTGAGTTGAATATGACACCGGGCATCGGACCTCGCGCCGCTGCCAAACTCCTGGAGCGCTTCGGTTCTGCAGAGGCTGTCTATAAAGCCAATCGAGCCGAGCTGGAGCAGTTACGACTGCCGCCGGAGGCTGTTGACACCATCATCGCCCGCGAACTGCAATCTCGCGCTGATGCCGAGATTCAGGCGGTCAAACGACTCGGCGGTGACATCCTCCTGCTGGACGACGGGGTTTATCCCCCTTCCTTACGTGAGATCTACGACCCGCCGATTGTTCTGTATGTTAAAGGAGCGTGGTCAGACTGTTTGGATCAACCATGCATTGGTGTGGTAGGGTCGAGGAGATGTTCGACCTACGGTCAGAATTCGGCAATCATGCTGGCCCGCGACCTGGCGCAGCGCGGCATGACCGTAGTTTCGGGCTTTGCGCGGGGCATTGATGCCGCCGCGCATCGCGGTGCGCTGGATGCCGGTGGACGGACAATCGCCGTACTCGGGACGGGGATCGACGAGGTTTACCCTCGTGATCACAAGAAGTTAGCTGCGGAAATACTGGATCGTGGCGGTGCGCTGATCAGCCAGTTCCCGTTGGGGACGCCGCCAGTCTCGGAAAACTTTCCGTACCGGAACCGCATCATTAGCGGACTGAGCCTCGGGGTGGTCGTTGTGGAAGCAGCCGAGAATTCGGGCTCTTTGATAACTGCGCGATTGGCGATGGAGCAGAACCGGGAAGTGTTTGCAGTACCGGGAAATATCACTTCGCGAAATTCGTTCGGCACCAATTATTTAATAAAAGGCGCGGGAGCGAAGCTGGTGCAGCAGTGGCAGGACATCGCCACGGAACTGCCGCAGCACATTGCTGCGACACTATTGCCGCCGCCTTTTAGTGAAAAGAAAGAGACGCCGATGGTCGATCGCCTGTCCTTTGTTCCGGAAGGTCTTTCGACGGCGGAGAGCTCAGTGTTCAAGTTGTTGACGCCCGACAGCCCGGTGCATGTTGATTGGTTATTTGATAAGAGCAAGCTCCCGATTTCGGAACTGACGGCCGCGCTACTCTCGTTGGAGATTCGAGAGCTGGTTAGAGCGCTGCCGGGAAGATGTTTTGTGAGACGGCTTTAGGTCTTTGGACTTGGGTCTTTGGTTTTGAAAACCGCTATAAAGACCGAAGACCAAAAACCAAAGACCAAATAAGAAAATGGCAAAAAACTTAGTAATCGTTGAATCGCCTGCCAAGGCGAAAACTATAAATAAGTATTTGGGAAAGGACTATCTGGTTAAGGCCTCGATAGGCCATATCAAAGATCTGCCTTCGAAAGGTCTCGGAGTTGATGTCGAACACAATTTCGAGCCGACCTACGAACTGATTCCTGACTCGAAGAAACGAAACAACAAAAAGATCGTTGCTGAGCTGAAGAAAGCTGCGAAAGAAGCCGAAGCGATTTATCTGGCCGCTGACCCGGATCGTGAAGGCGAAGCAATCTGCCAGCATCTCGCCGAAGAGATAGTTCCCAAGCGACCTGCAAAGCCCGCGTATCGCGTGATGTTCAATGAGATCACGAAGCGTGCGGTGAATGCTGCGTTCGAACACCCGCGCCAGATCGATGGGAACCTCGTCGATGCACAACAGGCGCGACGCGTGCTCGATCGCCTCGTTGGTTACAAAGTCTCGCCGTTGCTCTGCCGCACGATTGGTGGTCGTTTGAGTGCTGGCCGCGTGCAGTCAGTTGCACTGCGGATGGTGGTGGAACGCGAACGCGAGATCGAGCAGTTTGTTAAGACTGAGTATTGGACCATCGCTGCCAACCTGAGCTCGAAACTGCCGCCGGCGTTCGATTCGCGCCTGCTCAAGATCGGTGAGCAGACCGTTAAAACCAGTGGTTTCGATCAGGAGCTCAAGAAGAACGAAGTCTTAATCAACGACGAGACTAAGGCCGGTGAGATCGTTGCCGAAGCCGAGAAACAGTCGTTCGTCGTCAGCGATGTAACCACGAAGGAACGCAAGCGCAATCCGGTTCCTCCTTTCATCACGTCGAAACTGCAACAGGAAGCTTCGCGCAAACTCGGTTTTGCCGTGAAGAAGACGATGATGCTGGCCCAGAAGCTTTACGAAGGCGTCGAGCTTGGGGACGAAGGCTCTGTCGGTCTCATCACTTACATGCGCACTGACTCGACGCGCGTCTCGGATGCAGCGCTGGGTGAAGTGCGTGATTACATCGATCGACAGTACGGCGCCGACTACCTTCCCGAGAAGGCTGTTTACTATCGCTCAAAGAAAGACGCACAGGATGCGCACGAAGCGATCCGCCCGACGGAAGTGCCACGCACGCCCGATTCGTTGGCGAAGTATCTCAAGCCGGAAGAGTTGAAACTTTATCGCTTGATCTGGCAGCGGTTTGTCGCGTCGCAGATGACTCCGGCGGTCTTCGATCAGACCACGATCGACATCCAGGCCGGTCGATTTATCTTCCGCGCCACCGGTTCAGTGCAGAAGTTTGACGGCTTCCTCAAGATCTACCAGGAAGGTCGCGACGAGAAGACTGAAGAAGACGACGAAGCCGAACGCAGGCTGCCGGTAGTCGAAAAAGGCGAGACTCTGAAACTGAATTCGATCACGCCCGAACAGCATTTCACAGAGCCGCCACCGCGTTACACGGAAGCGACGCTCGTTAAGGCGCTCGAAGAAAAAGGCATCGGCCGTCCTTCGACTTACGCCGCGATCATGTCGACGATTCAGGAACGTGAATACGTCGAGAAGATTCAGGGACGCTTTCATCCCACCGCGCTCGGCAAGACCGTCAACGATCTTTTGATCGACGGCGGCTTCGACGATCTCTTCAACGAGAGTTACACCGCGCGCATGGAAGAAGAGCTCGACGAGATCGAGGAAGGGAAGATTCGTTGGACCAAAGCGTTGCGCGAGTTCTACGACAAGTTTGAAGGTGACCTTAAACAGTTTCAGCATTACATCAAAGACATAAAAGAGAAGAGTGTGCCGACCGAAGAGGTCTGCTTGAAGTGTGGCACGCAGGGAATGGTGCAGAAGTGGGGACGCTTCGGGCCTTACTTGAAATGTCTCAACTGCGATGCTACGCGCGATGCTGAGCCGCCGGCAGGCGCTGATGGCGCGGGTAATTCAACCGAGCCGCAGGTAGCGGGCGAAGAGCCGGAACCGGAAGTTTGCGAGTTGTGCGGGAAGCAGATGCAGTTGAAGCGCGGACGCTTTGGTCCGTTCCTGGGCTGCACTGGTTATCCGGAGTGTCGCAACATCAGAAAGATCGGAAAGACCGGAGTGGCTGCGCCTGCGCCCGTGCCGCTGGATGAGAAGTGTCCCGTGGATGGCGCGCAATTGGTGAAGCGTGTTGGGCGGTACGGAGAGTTTATTTCGTGCTCGAACTATCCGAAGTGCAAGTACATCAAGCAGGAAACTGTTGGTGTTTCGTGTCCGCGTCCGGGTTGTAAGGGCGAGATCGTCGTGAAGAAGTCGCGACGCGGGAAAGCGTTTTATGGATGTTCGGAGTATCCCAACTGCAACGTAGTTTACTGGGACAAGCCGGTGCTTGAGACGTGCCCGCAATGTAATGCGCCGTTCCTGTTGGAGAAGACGACGAAGAAGCAGGGGACGTTCCGGTACTGCGCGAATGAAGACTGCGGCTACAAATCCAACGAAACTCCCGAACCGATCGTAAAACCACCCGCAAGCCGGCCGTCTCGCTCACCAGCAAGTTAAGAACAACTTACACAGAAAAGATAGAACAAGTCAGGAAGAGGGGCTTGCCCCCGCTGATAGTTGAGTCGGAACAGCGGGGGCAAGCCCCTCTTCCTGACTTGTTCTACTCTTAATTTCAAAATACTTCTCGGCGCTTGCAACCTTTCCAACGTGGGTGCAGAATTCACGGGCCACCTACTTCTTCGAGGAGACCCATCATGATTCTTCGTCGCCCCGCAGCTATAGTGCTGCTCCTGATCTTCCTGATTTCACCCGCGACGCTGCTCGCGCAACAGGCCCGGCCAACTCCCGCTCCAGATCCGAACGATCCGATTGAGCGCATCAAGGACGAAGGCATGAAGCGCTCGCAGGTCATGCAGACGTTGAGCTATTTGAGCGACGTCATTGGACCGCGTCTCACAGCTTCGCCCGGCATGAAGCGGGCCAACGAGTGGACGCGCGATCAGTTGACCAAGTGGGGACTTCAGAATGCGCACCTCGAACCGTGGGGGCCATTTGGTCGCGGTTGGACTTTAAAGCGGTTCTCAGCGCAGGTCATCGAGCCCACAGCCTTTCCGGTAATTGCATACCCAAAGGCGTGGTCGCCGGGTCTCGCGACTCCGCTCACCGGCGATGTCGTTTATATCGACGCGAAGACTGAAGCAGATCTGGAAAAGTTCAAAGGCAAGTTGAACGGCAAGATCGTGCTCACCGCTCCAATGCGCGAAGTGGCCGCTCACTTTGACGCACAGGGCACGCGTTTGAATGAAAAAGAGCTGCTGGCACTCGCCGACGCGCCCGAGCCGCGTTCCGGCGGTAATCGTCGAAACTTCGACACTGCGGAATTCAGAGCCGCGTTCGAGTTGACAAATGCCAAGCTTCGTTTCTTCCAGGCTGAAGGCGCGGGGCTGCTCATCGATCCCGGCCGCGGTGACGGTGGCACTATGTTCGTTCAGTCAGCGTCCGTTCCGTCGCCCCCACGTGATTCAAACGCGACTAGACGACCATCATTTCGAGGCCCATCGCCATACGACAAGAGTGCAAAGGTAACGCCGCAAGTCGTCCTCGCGATCGAGCACTACAACCGTATCGTGCGCATGTTGCAGGCAGGCGAGCCAGTAAAAATGACTGTCGACTTGTCCGTTGAGTGGCAGGATGCCGACCTGATGGGCTACAACACGATCGCAGAGATTCCCGGCACCGATCTTAAAGACGAGATCGTGATGTTGGGTGGTCACATGGACTCATGGCATTCCGGCACGGGCGCCACTGACAACGCCGCGGGCGTTTCCGTCACGATGGAAGCCGTGCGAATCATTCAGGCGCTCGGCCTCAAACCGCGCCGCACAATTCGCATCGCGCTCTGGAGTGGTGAGGAACAAGGACTACTCGGCTCACGCGCTTACGTAGCCGAGCACTTCGGAACTATGTCGAATCCCGCGACCTCCACCGCGCCCGCAACAGGCAATGCGAATACGAGCGGTAATGGGAACGGAAATGGAAACCGAAGTACTGCTCCGGCCGCGCCAACCCTCGTGAAGAAAGCCGAGTACGATAAGCTGAGTGGCTACTTCAATCTCGATAATGGCACCGGCAAGATTCGCGGTGTTTACCTACAGGGCAATGAAGGCGTTCGCGCACTGTTCCGGCAGTGGCTGGCGCCGTTCCGAGACATGGGCGCAAGCACACTCACGATCGCCAACACCGGCGGCACGGACCACCTGGCTTTCGACGCCATCGGTTTACCGGGATTTCAGTTTATCCAGGACGAGATCGAATACGACACGCGCACGCACCATTCAAACCAGGACGTGTTCGATCGCATTCAAGGCGACGACATGAAACAGGCGGCGACGATCATGGCAGCTTTCGT
>JAICQI010000919.1 GCA_025937955.1 Pyrinomonadaceae bacterium | reverse complement strand
TGTCGCTTCACGTGGGCTGCTACAAACCAAAAAAATAAACACGCTGGCATGCCACGGGGTGGTCCCGGGGAGGTTCACGTTCCCGGCTATGTACCCTAGACCGTTAAACTCCACGGGACAAGCCCGTGGCATCTGGTACTTAGGTTTTTTGTTCTTGGTAGCGGCGATCGTGAAGCTCCACGGGGCAAGCCCGTGGCATCTTCAAGCTCGAGGCATCCTTTTAGATCATGTTCTCCGATGCTTTGGAATTCTCGTCGAGCTCAAAGCGATCGCGGTCGCGCCTTTCAATCTTGTCGATAAACTCAAGCTCTTCGTTGTCCTCGTAGCTGACGCCAATCGCTGAAGCATTCTCCTCGACGAGCGATTGATCGGGTGTTGGATTGTCGCCGGCCACGGTTTCCGAGCCGCTGGCGTTCACATCTTCCCAATCGGCGTCCAAATCACCGCCGGCGTCGCGCGGCGAAGCGGCAGTATTGTTGCGCAGGCGCTGAGCCAGCAACTCCGGATCCTTTGGCGCGCGCGAGATCTCGAGCTCCATAAACTCCTCGATCTCGGGGTCAGGTACGTAGTCAGGATCGTTAGCCAAATACTCGCCGCGTTTCTTAGCCATAAAGGCCTCCTTACGTTATCTGGATATGCCAGATTGTGCCACAAAGGTGAGCAAAGACATATGTGGCTTTTGTGCTTTTTTGCGGCAACTTTGTTACACTTCAACTTGAACCACAACATACGAACAAACTTCGCTTCTCAGGAAAGAGTTTGAGCACCACTATGCCAGATAGAGCCTTCGATTCTTTGCAAACCTTCTCTTCTGATTCTGGTCCCATTGGACAGTTCCATTCACTGCCGCAACTCGAAAAGAGCGGCGTCGGTCCTGTTTCGCGACTACCACACAGCCTGCGCGTCGTTCTTGAATCCGTGTTGCGAAACTGCGACGGCGAAAAGATTACGGAAGACGACGTGCGCGATCTGGCCAACTGGCAGCCAAACGGCAAACGCATCGAGGAGATTCCGTTTATCGTGGCGCGCGTGTTGTTGCAGGACTTTACCGGCGTGCCGCTGCTCGTCGATCTCGCCGCGATGCGCTCTGCGGTGGAGCGTTTGGGAAAAAACACCGGCATCATCGAACCGCTGGTGCCGGTCGATCTCGTAATCGATCACTCGGTCCAGGTCGACTTCTCCAGCACGCGCGATGCGTTTGAAAAGAACATGGAGATGGAGTTCCGGCGCAATCGCTCGCGTTATCAGTTTCTGAAGTGGGGCACGCAGGCGTTTGACGGATTTTGCGTGATCCCGCCCGGCATCGGCATCTGTCACCAGGTTAATCTCGAATACCTTGCAAAGAACGTTTGGGAGAAGAACGTTTACTTTCCGGATTCACTTGTCGGCACTGATTCACACACGACGATGATCAACGGCCTCGGCGTTGTAGGCTGGGGTGTCGGTGGAATTGAAGCCGAGGCGGCGATGTTGGGCCAACCGATCTACTTCCTGACGCCGGACGTTGTCGGCGTGCACTTGAGTGGCAGCCTGCGCGAAGGTGTAACGGCGACCGATCTCGTATTGCGTGTTACAGAGATGATGCGCAAGGCGAAGGTGGTCGGGAAGTTTGTTGAGTTTCACGGCGAAGGCGCGGCGAGCTTGTCTGTGACTGACCGCGCGACGATCGCCAACATGGCTCCCGAGTACGGTGCGACGATGGGCTTCTTTCCCGTTGACGAAGAGACATGTACATATCTGCTTGCCACGGGTCGTTCGAAAGAACACGTCGATATCGTGCGTGCGTACTACAAGGCGCAGGGCATGTTTGGTATACCGCGGCGAGATGAGTGCGATTACAGTGTCGTGCTCGATCTAGATCTGGAGTCGATTGGCCCAAGTGTCGCCGGTCCCAAGCGTCCGCAGGATCGAATCGAGCTGTCGGCTCTCAAATCGCAGTTCAACGAGCTGATGGTGAAGCCGATCAGTGAAGGCGGTTACGGCAAAACTGAAGACGAGCTTTGGACCCGCTATCACGTCAAGATTGGCGCTGACAGGCAACGCGTCGTCGCGGGCGGTGGCGAACAACGATCGGAGAGCGTTCCGATTTCCGCAGTCGATACACAGACGCACGCCAACACCAGCGCCTGGACCGAAACGGAAATGGTCAACAACCGTCCGACGCCCGACATCGTCGCCGAGATTCCTGAAGATGAGTTTCCGACTGGCGACGAACTGGTGGGCCATGGCGATGTTCT
>JAICQI010000916.1 GCA_025937955.1 Pyrinomonadaceae bacterium | reverse complement strand
CTCAAGGATCTCAAACGAGAGCTCGAGACACAGTCACACAGAATATCTTCTTCGAGATCGTCGGGCACCAGATCTTACGGCATGATTTCGACCGAAACAGTGCCCGAGAGATCGATCGCAGTCCTCTACTTCGAGAACATGAATTCGGAAAAGGAAAGCGACTACTTCTGCGCCGGAATGACCGAAGACATCATCACTGACCTTTCGAAGATCAAGGAATTGAAAGTCGTGTCGCGCGCCGACGTGTTTCCCTTCCGGAACAAAGAGGTGAACACACGCCAGGTTGGCGATGCGTTGCGCGTGAACTACATCCTCGAAGGAAGCGTGCGCAAGGCCGGCAACCGCATCCGGATCACGGCACAGCTCATCAGCGTCCGTGACGGTTATCACCTTTGGGCCGAACGTTTCGATCGCCAGGTTGAAGACATCTTCGATCTTCAAAACGAAGTCTCGCAAAAGATTGTCGACGCGTTGAAGGTCTCACTCACCGACACCGAGCGACAGCTGCTCACACAAAAGCCAACAGACGATCTGAGAGCGTACGATTTCTACATGCGAGGCCGCGAACTTCTCTATCTCAAAGGCAAGCGAAACACCGAGAGCGCTATCAAAATGTTTGAGAACGCGGTCGCCATCGATCCCGGGTTTGCCTCTTCTTACGCGGGACTGGCGGAAGCATACTCGTCGATGTACGAGTGGTACGACTGCGCATCTTCATGGCTGAGCAAAGCGATCGAGGTGAACCAAAAAGCGCTGGAGCTGGAGCCGACCTCGTTGGACGCCAAATTCGGCATCGCGATGGTCTATTTCAATCAGCGCCGCCTTACCGAAGCGAAGCGCAGCATCGAAGAGATTCTGAAAGAAAACTCCGAGTTCTATCCCGGACATCTCCGCCTCGGCATGATCGCCGAACTTTCGCAGGATCTCGAAGGCGCGCTGAAACATTATCGCCGTGCTTCGGAACTGAAACCGTACGACGAAGATCCCTGGATGTTTCTCGCCGGAATTCATCGCAAGCGCGCTAACATCCCTGCCGCTGAAGAAGCAGCACTCAAAGTGATCGAGATCACTTCACGAAAACTCGAGGCGAGTCTTGACGACATCATCGTGATGAGTCGACTTGCCGAAGCATACGCGCGGTTTGGCAGTCGGGAAGAAACCATGGCAACGTTGAGGCGAGTGCTGGAGCTGGAACCAAACGACGGTCTGGCCGTATACAACTGTTCGTGCGCGTATGCGTTGCTCGGCGAAAAAGAAAACTCGTTGCTTCTGCTGCGTCGCGCGTTTGAGAGCGGATTTAGAGCCGTCGCTCACTGGGCCAGGGCCGACAGCGCGTTTGACCCGATTCGTGGAGACGAAGACTTTCGAAAGTTGTTAACGGAATTGCAATAATCCAATTTGAATGGAGAATATCAATGCCAAAATATGTTATTGAACGTGTAGTACCCGGAGCGAGCAAGCTGACCCCGACGGAGTTGAAAGCGATGTCGCAGCGTTCGTGCAGTGTTCTGAATCAGATGGGCACACAGATTCAGTGGGTTCAGAGTTATGTCACGGACAACAAACTCTATTGCATCTACATCGCGCCGAATGAAGAAGTGATCCATGAACATGCGCGGCTCGGTGGATTTCCAGCGAACCACGTCACTCAAGTCAAAACCGTCATTGACCCGACCAGCTCGGAGGAATAAAAATCAAAATAAGGAAAAGGCCCCCCCGATGAAAAAGCCTGACACTGCACATGAAGGTAGACTTACAGTTGCCGTCATTTGAGCGGGCCACTGAATGGCTCAACGGGCAAATCACGGCGCCGCAGACCAAAGGGCATCCAACACTTGTTCACCTTTGGTCAATAAGTTCAGAAATATCAAAGACCAACCTCGCGCAGGTCGCCGGGTTGCGCGATCAACGCAAGCGTGAAGGACTGCGCGTGATCGCGGTCCACGTGCCGCAATCCGATGCGGAGAAGAATCCGCGTCTCGTGCGCGACGCGATCGCGCGACTCAACGTCACCGAACCTTGCGCGCTCGATAACGATTACAAAGTCAGTCAGGGACACGGAGACTTACCGGCATACTTCTTATTCGATCCGGAAGGCGAGATCCGCAGTTCTGCAACCGGAGCAAATGGTTTGGAGAGCATCGAAGACGAGTTGGACCAGATGCTCGCTGAGCTGCGAACCAGCAATCCTTTCTGCGTTGCGTGCGAGTTGTTTCTGAACAAAGAGGCGTTGTTTTGTGCCAACTGCGGCTCGCCT
>JAICQI010000732.1 GCA_025937955.1 Pyrinomonadaceae bacterium | reverse complement strand
TTTTTTTTATTGGGTGGGGGCGCACTTCTGGGGGCGCGGGGGCCCGGTTAATTTTTCGGCGCGGGGGGGCCCGGGCGCCCCGCCCCTACAGTTGCCGCAATCGCGGCTCAATTCCCGCCGACAAATTAATCCCATGCTACCAAAAAACAGAAGCTGCGGCGCGGTTAGCGCAGCAGCCCGGTCGATACGTCCACAGCTTACACCGATTGCACAGAAGATCCTACACAGCTACCTCTTTCTCTTCCATGTCAAATATCAGCGTCTTGACGTGTTCTTTCAGGGCCAGCTCAAACTGCTTGGCTTCCTCAACTTCGGTGAACGACAGCGCCCGCAACTCCTGCTCGATGCGCCTCCGGTAGTCAGACACCAATGAGTCAGAAACGCCCAATACCGCCGCTACTTCCAGTTGCGTGGAGTGATCCGGGCTCAAATAGCAGTACCAGAGAACACCGATTATTCGGTTGTACTGCTTCACTTTGCCTCGTACCGCCTCGTTCAGACTGGCAAGAAACTGGTCGACAAAGCCCGCTGCTTCCCTTTCAGACTCACGGCGCATCAGCCCTTCTTCAGGGTTTTCGCGCTTGTCGACTGGCTCGTAGCTGTTGCTGTTTTCGTTGTCGCTGTCGTCGCCATCGAGCGGCACCAGGTAGATGTCCATCACCGGCAGGCGCGACATCACGAGGCTTCGCAAAGTCCGCACGTCAGCAGGCGAGTCGACCGCATCGAGGACCGAGACGATTAGGTCTTCAAGGTCAGCGTTGCTGATGACAATTTGGGAATCGCCAGTGCAACCCACCATGCGCGTGTCTCTTTGCCGGACCGCGATAATCTGCACGCGCTGCTCAACGTCGTGAGCACCGCGGCGCGGTTTATCGTCTTTCCACTCGCTCAAGCCGTAAACACGATCCGCGAGGCGCCGGTGCGGCTCGTCATCGACTCCACTCGAATCAAAACGCCTGAAATTCGGGCTGGATTGAATCAAAGTCGAAATGCGACGGGCCAATCGATAGCTTTCCGGGTGGCGTTTGCGGAGCTCGGCGGTCAGTAAATTCGTCAGCTCGATCTGGCTGATTTCACACTCAATCTCGTAGTCAGTCATACTCGTTTCGAGGTAGTGCTCAAAACGGTTCTTGCTCAGCAGTTGGACAAACAATTCCTGCGTAAGATCTGTGTAGGCGGCGCCGGCGCCTTCTTCGACCAGGAGGCCGGCGCTACGCGAGGCTCGGACCAGCGGATGGTGGGAGACTATGCGGTGCAGGTCAGTCCAGAGACGGTTGACGTCCGAAGCCCGAAGACTGTCGACCCACTTCGCACTCTTACCCTGCCGGTCGTTGCGGCGCTCTCGGGGCATGGGGCGTTTTTCGCCAGCACCGAGGTCCGCTGCTTTTTCAGGATCTTCGCTTATGGATTTCACAGGATTGTCCGTGTTGGTCCTACTCTTCTGGGAGTTTTGTCACTGGATCGGAGGGTTTTGCCCTTGTTCTACGCTGAATTGTCTGTAATTCGTATAGCCGAATTGGAGGGTGAGTCCTGGAGAATGCCGACAGGAACCGGTTCTGGCCCCTGACTAACGAGAGGCATGGTAACAAGATTTTAAAATATGGGCAACATGTTTTTACAGTAAGGGAAAAGAGCAAAATACTTGAGTAAAAAGTGAGAATGGCTTCTGGAATATGGGCGGGATTGTGTGTTTTGTTACGTTGAAACTCAGGAGACGGATGAAAACCTCAACGAGAACATTCCCTTTCAGAAAGACGGCCGCTTGTCCTGCTTCAGCGACTCTGCTCTCGTTTCGCTCGGATAGCCTCTCGGCGGAAGCAACGACCCTCGTCAAGGACCACCTGGAGATTTGTGATTTTTGCAGCGCCGAACTGCCGCTGCTGGCGCATCATGCGGTGGGCGCTGAGCGTGGGCTCAAGACACCGGAAATTCCTTTGGATCTCCGCATTCTGGCCGAATCGATCCTTAGCCGCAGATGAACGCGGATAAAAAGATCGGTTTTTAATCCGCGTTCATCTGGCGTTCATCTGCGGCTAAGAATAAAGCTCTTCGATTAAGTGCCCGTAGCGATCGTCGATGACTTTGCGTTTGACCTTCAGCGTGGGGGTGAGCTCGCCGGCGTCGATGGTGAATTCATTCGGCAGCAACGCCACGCGGCGGATGCGCTCGTAGTCAACCAGCTCGGCGGTCAGCCTGGCGACGTCGCGTTGCACGATCTTTATCGCAACCGGATCCTTGCTCAGCGCCTCCCGGTCCTTCGACACCTCTTCACCCGCTTCGACAAGCGCCTGCTTCAAACTCTCCCATTCGGGAACGATCAGCGCCACCGGCTGCTTCCGGCCAGTCCCAACCACCACCACCTGACTGACAAACTCACTCTCTTTCAAAAGGCTCTCGATCAACTGTGGTGCGATATATTTACCGTTCGAAAGCTTGAAAAGATCTTTCTTGCGATCGGTGATGTATAGGTGACCGTTTTTCTCGAGATGCCCGACGTCGCCCGTGTAGAACCAACCATCCTTCAGCACTGCGGCCGTCGCTTCCGGCTGACCGTAGTAACCGCGCATCACATTTGGACCGCGCACCAGTATCTCGCCGTCATCAGCGATCTTGATTTCGATGCCCTCGAAAGGTATTCCCACTGACCCGACGTGATTGTTGCCAGGACGGTTTGCCGAGACGATGCACGTCTCCGTTGCTCCATAACCTTGCAGAATCGGTATGCCCGCCGCCAGATACGAATACGACAGCGTCGGCGAAAGCGGCGCGCCGCCGGAAACGAAGTATCGCAAACGTCCGCCGACACCCTCGCGCCACTTCGAAAATACCAGTTTACTGGCAAGCTTCTGCTTGATTCCCAGGCGCGGAGAGACCCACTTTCCTTTGTCCTTGAGCTCGCCGTAGCGTTGGCCCACCGAGAGCGAACGCATGAAGATCGACTTCTTGTAGCCCTTCTCGGCCATGCCTTTCTTGATGATCCGGTGATAGACCTTTTCAAAGAGGCGCGGCACGGCCGTCATCACGGTGGGCGCAACTTCGCGCAGGTTCTCGCCAACCTGATCGAACGACGCGGCGTAGTAAACAGACACGCCGCAATAACAGAAAACGTAGAACCCGTCTCTTTCGAAGATGTGCGACAAAGGCAGCACTGACAGCGCCACGTCTGCTGGTCCGATCGGCAAACCTTTACCGATCGAGATCACGTTTGACATGAAGTTGTTGTGCGTCAGCATCACGCCTTTCGGCTCGCCGGTCGTGCCTGACGTGTAAATTATCGTGGCGAGATCTTCGGGTCTGACGGCTTGCAGGTGGGCTTCAAATGCGCCGGGACGTTGTTGGGCCA
>JAICQI010000595.1 GCA_025937955.1 Pyrinomonadaceae bacterium | reverse complement strand
TGACCTTCAGCGACTGGTTCAGCGTGCGCGGTTTCTGTGGCGGGAGTCTCATGTCCGCCTTCTGCCGTATTGAACTCACGCGTCAGAGGATTCCAGATGATGGGGTTGAGCCAGTTGACGATGTGCAACCGGCCGCCCGGATGCTCGCTTCCCGTAAGTGGCTTGAAAGCAGGTCCAATACCGACAAATCCGCCGATGACCGCTAACAGAGCCAGCACTGCCAGCGGCACCCACATCGACGGCGGCGACTCGTGCGGGATATGCGCGCCGTGTGCGTGACCACTATCTTCGTGTGCGTGCCCGTGCGTGGCGACGTGATGCGCTGCGTCTTCGTGTACTGGTCCAACGTGTTCACCGGGCTCGTGTCGTGGGCGATCGCCGGCCGAGGGACGCGTGGCGTCGTGTGGAGCAAGGCCTTTGTCGTACGCGGAAGCATGCGCTTCGTCTGCCTCACCACCCGCTCCTTCGAGGAATCGCTCTTTGCCCCAGAACGTCATCGCCATCAGGCGAGTCATGTAAAACGCGGTGCAGGTCGCTGCGACAGTGCCGACCAGCCAGACGATCCAGCCCAGCGGAATGTAAGTTGTCGACGCTGCGTTCCAGAGGATCTCATCTTTGGACCAGAACCCGCTGAAAGGAATAATGCCGCAGATCGCAAGCCATCCGGCAAAGAAGGTCCAATAGGTGTACGGCATGTACTTCTTCAAACCGCCCATGCGACGCATGTCCTGCTCGTGATGCATGCCGTGAATCACGCTGCCGGCGCCGAGAAACATCAGCGCTTTGAAGAACGCGTGCGTCATCACGTGAAAGATGCCGATCGCAAACGCGCCCACGCCACAGGCCATGAACATAAAGCCGAGTTGTGAAACGGTAGAGTAAGCGAGGACTTTTTTGATGTCGTTTTGCGTGATGCCGATCGTGGCCGCGAAGATGGCGGTGGCAGCGCCGACGAGCGCCACGACGAGCAGCATCGTTTGCGAGTGCAGGAAGATCACGTTGGTGCGCGTGACCATGTAGAGACCCGCGGTGACCATCGTCGCCGCGTGGATCAACGCAGAGACTGGTGTTGGACCGGCCATCGCATCGGGCAGCCAGACGTGCAGCGGCAGTTGCGCCGACTTACCACACGCGCCGACAAACAGTCCCAAAGCGATCCACGAGAGGACGCCCCAGTTTCCGAGCAGCTCGATCGGGAAGCTCTTTGCCTGTTCAAAGACTTCCGTGTACTGCGCGCTGCCGAAAGTCGCGATGATACCGAAGATTGCGAGCGCGAATCCGAAGTCGCCAACACGGTTGGTGATGAATGCTTTGCGTGAAGCGTTTGCGGCTTCCTGTCGATCGAAGTAGTAACCGATCAGCAGGTAGGAACAGAGGCCCACCCCTTCCCAACCGACAAACATCATCAGGAAGTTTGAGCCCATCACGAGCACGAGCATCGCAAACATGAACAGACCCATGTAAGCGAAGAACCGATAAAAACCGGCTTCGCCGTGCATGTAGCCGGTGGCAAAAACAAAGATGCACAGGCCGACGCCGGTGACGATCAGCATGAAGATCGACGACAGCGGATCGAGTTGATAGCTCCACTCGATGTTCAGCAAAGCGAAACGCGGTGTTTCTCCAGCAGCCTGGTTCACGCTAACTGCGCCGCCGGGGATCCAGTTGAAACTAAATCCATCCTGGCTGGTGAGATATGGCTTGGGCCATTCCGGGTGGCCACCAAACCCGTATGAGTAAACCGCCGCAACGCTGATCAGAAACGACAGCGCCACCGAGCCCACGGCGATCCCGCCGATAAGCTTTTCGGAAAAACGAAGCTTGCGACCGAGCAGGCCGTTAATCGCAGCGCCGATTAGAGGTAGCAGGGGAACTAGCCAGATGTATTTTTGCATTTGAAAGAGGGTCTTAGGACTTGGGCCTTAGGTCTTTCAAAGACCTAAGACCAAAAACCCAAGACAATTACCACTTCAACAAATCAATCTCGTCTACCCAGATCGTTTCCTTGTTCCGGTAAAGCGCGATCACGATGCCCAAACCAATCGCCGCTTCAGCCGCCGCCACGACGATCACAAACACTGTAAATATCTGTCCGGCGGCTGCGTCGACGCTTCCCATTTCGCGCAGATAACGAGAGAACGCGATGAAGTTGAGATTGGCGGCGTTGAGTATCAACTCGATCGACATGAAGATGACGATGATGTTTCGCCGCGTCAACACTCCTGCCACTCCGATGATGAAGAGCAACGCGCCAATCACCAGGAACTTTGAAAGGTCGGGATTGGCAGCCGCTTCGCGCATCAGGTCCAGGCGGGTACGCGGCGCCTCCTGCAGCAACAGTGTCACTATGGGACTGAAAAAGTTGAGCATGATCATTCTGACTTCGGCTCCAACTTTGCGAATTCCGGATCTCTGGCGACCTCTTCCCGCAAGGCTTCAGGATCGACGTCGTCCGCAGAAGCTTCCTGCCGCAGCGTGCGAGCGAGCATCACGGATCCGATAATCGCCACCAGCAACAACACGCTCGCGATTTCAAACGGCAGCGACGCATAGCGATAAAGGACGCCGCCGAGACTCTCTGAATCGTCCGTCATTTTGCTGCTGCCGGTAGCTGATGTGGATAACGATTGTTCTCGCGTCGCTTGTTGTGCCGCCGCGAGTTCGGGAGTCGTCGGATGGAGCGCCTGCAAGCCTCGATAGCCCTGGTTTACTGAATACAGCATGCCGCCGACTAACAGCAAACAGAAGATCAGACTCGCCGTGACCTGTCGCTGGTTATTAAAAATCTCGTCGCGCCCACGCTCTTCAGCGCCGACGTTGACGAGCATGATTACAAACAGAAACAGCACCATCACGCCGCCGACATAAACGAGTATCTGCACACCCGCGATAAACTCCGCGCGCGCGAGAATAAACAACGCCGCGACCGAGACCAGCGACGAGATCAGAAACAGCGCGCTATGAACAGCATTCCGCGCCATCACCGTCAGCAATCCCGCAAAGATCGCCGCGAGCCCGAAGATCCAGAAGAAGAGTGCTTCGTAACCGGAAAGAGTCATTTTGTTTTAGCCACAAAAAGGCACAAAAAGCACAAAATCAGTTGTTTTGACCCTGAACATCCGTATTAATCTTTTTGTGACCTTATGTACCTTTTTGCGGCAAATAAATCTTGATTTCTGTGGCGACTAGCTTGTGTACTTAACCGTTTCTCGCCCCTGCTCGAGCATCTCGCGGTTCCAGACGAAGCCCGCGCGTGAATAGGTGGCGAGCTCGAAGTCCTGCGTCAGCTCCAGGCACGAAGTCGGGCAGGCTTCCTGGCACAACGCGCAGAACATGCATCGCGATGTGTCGAAGATAAACTCGTCGAGCACTTTCTTTTTGCGCGGCTTGCCGGCGACGATGATCTCGACGTCCATCGGGATCACGTCGATACAGTCTTCAGGACATGCGATCGCGCAGAGGTTGCAGGCGATGCAAAGAGTGTCGTGCGTTTCCGGATCCATGTTCAAGCGTGGCGCGCCGTGAAAACGTGGCGCCACGTCGGGACGAACCTTCGGATACTGTTCGGTATAGATTCCCTTGCCCGCCACAGCGTCCTTATCGGTCAGCGCACCGAGATTGTATTTCAATGTCAGGCCAAGACCCTTGATGAGGTCGATCATGAAGAAGCGTTTGAGCTTCTGCGCGAATGTTGGCTTTGGAGTTTTAACTAATGGCATATTAACTCCCAGTAGTTTGCACCGCCGGCTTGCCTTTTGGCACGTTGACCAGCTTGATATCCCTGCGTTGGACCTTCAGGTTGAAGTCGCGCGAGCGCCAGTTGATGCGCGCGAGCAATCCCGCGGTCGCAAACAGGCCCAGCACTCCGGAAGCGATCATGATTCCTTTGCCGGTCGCCGTCAGGTTCAATCCGCGATCGAGAGACTCGATCGTTTTGATTCCTCTCCAGTCATTTAGGGCCTGCACGACGAAGATTGCAAATGCCGACAACACGATATTGATCAGCGCCGACGGGATCAGCCACTTCCAGCCAATGTCCATCAACTGATCGTAACGGAACCGCGGCAACGTCCAGCGCAGCCAGAAATAAAAGTACAGAATGAGCGACGCTTTGACTAAAAACACCAGCACGCTGACGGCGACGAAGAGATTGTGATACCCGGCGGTTTCGAGACGGTAAACAAACGGGAAGTACCAGCCGCCGAGATACACCGTCGTCGCTACCGCTGCAACGACGACCATCGCTGCGTACTCAGCCATGAAGAAGAGCGACCAGCGCATGCC
>JAICQI010000716.1 GCA_025937955.1 Pyrinomonadaceae bacterium | reverse complement strand
GTGCCAAGGCACCGCACTCCGGGGAGGCGCCCAAATACACATGGCAAACGACTTAATTGAGATAAATGTTAAAAACCCACTGGTCAGGGTGGTGTTGATCCTGTTCCTGATAGTTGGTGCTGTCTGGTCGTACTTTGTTGTGCGATGGTACCTGGGGAATACGTTCGCCGAGTACTTCAACACGGAGACAAACAGCGTCGAAGCGGCGCAACGGGCAGTTTCGATGGCGCCGGACGATCCGATGACGCACTGGCGCATGGGCCAGGTTTCACAGAAAATCCTGTCGCTGGAGCAACAGGCACAGGCGATCGGGGCGTACGAAAGGGCTGTCAGTCTCTCTCCCAACGATTATCGTTACTGGATGACTCTCGGAATCGCGTACGAACGGGTAGGCGAGACTGCGAAAGCGGAGTACGCGCTGAAGCGTGCAGTCGGACTTGCTCCGTCCTACGCATACCCGCGCTGGTATCTCGGCAACCTGCTAGTGCGCGATGGCCGTTACGACGAAGCCTTCGCTGAATTGCGTCTCGCCACTAAAGCAGAGCCGGAATTTCAAGGGCAGGTATTCAATCTCGCCTGGCAGCTCTATGGGGACGATTCCGAAGCAGTCAAGAAAGCCATCGGCGAGAGCTCAGCCACGCGCGCTCAATTTGCGGTTTACCTGTTTGGGTTCAAACAGGTCAACGAGGGGCTCAAGTTTTGGAACGATATGAGCATCGAGGACCGCAAGGCCAACTTCGCGAGCGGCGAATCGATCATCGCGAGTCTCAATAAGGAACACCGGTATCACGACGCGCTTAAAGTGTGGAACGACATAACGGATGAGAGAATGCGCGCGAAAGTGGGTAGCATTTTTGACGGCAGTTTCGAAGAGGCCGGCAGTTACGAGTTAGACACGCCCTATGGCTGGCAGTTGAGTAGTGCGCCAGCAGTGGCGATCAGCATCGATAAAGACAAGAGCCAAAAGGGAGCGCGGAGCCTGCGTTGGTTATTTCAGGTGCGATCGGACATCGGACCAGTCCAGGTCGCGCAGCTTGTGCCGGTCGAGCCGCAAAAAGAATACGAATTTGAGGGTTACTTGAGCACCGACGATCTCGTCAGTGGCAGCACGCCGGTGATCGATATCGTCGATGCGGTCGAGCAAAAGACAATTGCTTCTTCGCCTGCGGCGCCGCGCGGCACGAGCAAGTGGAATCCCGTCAATCTCACTTTCAAGACCGGCGAAAACGTTGAAGCGGTGGTCGTGAGAGTGATACGCACTTCATGCGTGTCCAAAGAAACACCAGTTTGTCCGATTTTTGGTTCGGCTTGGTATGACAACTTCAGTATCAAACGGCGAAACTAGCATCGCGGTCGCGGACAGCACGCCGCCGCTGGCGAGAGCAAGCTCTTCGGAACATCGCGTTCATCGGCCCAGGCACACGCTGGCCAGCCGGTTTGCGTTTCTCGTGATCTGCATCGCCATCGTGACCTCGGCGCTCGCTTACGGCACCGTTCACTACTGGGCGCTCGGCTTGTTCAATCTCGGCGGGCTAACAATCCTGGTTTTGTGGGTGGCCGATTCGTGGCGTCTCGGTAACTTGAGAGTCAGCCGCAACCTGTTGCAACTGCCGCTGCTCGCAGCTTTAGCGCTCGGCCTGGTGCAACTGCTGCCACTACGCGGAGTGCCGACCGAAACGGCCTTCGGACTCGCTAACACCCTGTCGCTTGACCCTTACTCGACGCGGCTCGTGCTGGTCCAACTTGCGACACTACTGATCTACTTTGCGGCGACGCTCGTGTTTGTCGATACTCCGCATCGCCTGCACGTGCTTGTGCGGACGATCATGATCTTCGGGTTCTGTCTGGCGATTTTCGGGTTGACGCAGTCGTTCACCAGTCCTACCAAGGTTTACTGGGTGCGGGAGTTGCCCCAGAGCACTGCTTTTGGTCCCTTCATCAATCGACACCATTTCGCGGGTTACATGGAACTGACGATTGCGCTGCCGTTGGGTTTGCTCTTCGCAGGTAGCGTTGATAAAGAAAAGCGACTGCTCTACGTGTTCATTGCCGGGATGATGGGCATTGCTCTCGTGATGACCACGTCGCGCGGCGGCATCATCAGCCTCGTGGCGGAGATCATATTTCTGGTGGTGGTGACCGCGATCTGGCGCTCGCAAAATGAGCGACGCAGGCACAAATCAAGCCGGTTGAAGCAGATCGGCGCGCGGGTTGGATTGGCAGCGGCGCTGCTCGTTGGTTTGTTTATTGGCGTGATAGCGTTGGGTGGCGAGTTCTCGTTCTATCGTTTTATCGACAGCGTCAACTTTGAAGATCCGACTACCGGTCGCGCGCACTTCTGGTCAGTGACGCTCGACATAATCAAAGCGCACCCATACGTCGGCACCGGGTTGGGCGCGTTCGGTGTTGTTTACACGAAGTACGACACGCGCAACGGCTTCTTCCGGCTCGAGCAGGCGCATAACGACTATCTGCAAGTGTTTTCCGACGGCGGAATCATTGGTGCACTTGTGGCGCTGAGCTTTGTGGTGTTGTTGTTTTATTTGGCTCTTAAGCGCGCGCGATCGCATGACGATTTCCGGCGTGGCGTGGCGCTGGCGGCGTTGAGTGGTTGCTTTGCTGTGCTGGTGCATAGCTTCTTCGATTTCACTTTGCACACGACGTCGAATGCGTTGCTGTTCCTGGTCACGGCGGCACTGGCGACGCTCAACGGCAGCGTCGAAACCGCGCCGCGAAAGCGCCACCGAAGAAGCAGGACCGCAGATGGACGCGGATCGACGCAAATACCAGATCTGCGGTAATCCGCGTTAATCTGCGGCGTATATTTTTATCTCTTTATGGGGACGTAAATTCTAAATGGCCTCTTCCGTTCCGGGTTTAATTCTTGCCGCAGTCTCCCGTCACAACAAAGAAGATGCGCTGAATTACCGCGCTGACGGCAAGTGGCACAACATTCCTGCGGCCGCGTTTGTCGAGCGCGTCAAGAATGTTGCCCTGGGTCTGGCGGGTCTTGGTGTGCGTCCGGGAGATCGCATCGCACTGCTCTCGGAGAATCGTCCCGAGTGGTCGATCGCGGATCTCGCGATCCTGAGTCTCGGCGCGATCAACGTTCCGATCTATACCACCCAGGCGCTGGACCAGGTTGAATACATCCTTTCCGACTCCGGTGCGAAAGCGATGTTTATCTCCACTCGCCGTCTTTACAAGCACGCACAAGCAGTGCTGGAAAAACGGTCTTTGGAGCACCACATCTTCTTCGACTCGGAAGTTGCCGAAGATATCGAGCACGGCTTTGACCTTGATACGTTGGAGCAACGAGGCAAAGAAGTGGCCCAACAACGTCCCGGCGCATTTGAAGCCCACCTGCAAGCCGTCAGACCCGAAGATCTCGCCACGATAATTTACACGTCAGGCACGACCGGCGAGCCGAAAGGCGTGATGCTGACGCACAACAACTTCATGTCAAACG
>JAICQI010000712.1 GCA_025937955.1 Pyrinomonadaceae bacterium | reverse complement strand
TTCGTGTATTTTCTTACCACGAAGAGCACGAAGCACACGAAGTTCGGATTTTCTAACTGCGTGCTGCGGCGAGTACCCTTTCTACTTCGCCGAGAAAGTCTTTCAAGCTAATCGGTTTTGTCTGATAGCCGTCGAACCCTTCGGCCAACATCGTCTGCCGGTTGTGTGTCATCGCCGACGCGGTGATCGCGATGACGGGAATGCTTCGGGTCTTCGGCTCAGCCCGGAGCTGCTTTAGCGCCGTAATCCCGTCGATGCCCGGGAGCTGAATGTCCATCAGAATAAGCGCCGGAGATTTTGCCAGAGCAAGCTCGATCCCTTCTTCGGCGGTTTCGGATTCTATGGTCTGATAGCCCTTGACCTGGAGCACATCGCGAGCGAGCTTCCGGTTTTTCTCATTGTCCTCGATGATAAGTATTAGTTCCCCAGCCATTTGAAATGTACTTTCTCCCGCAAAGACGCCAAGGCGCAAAGTTTAGGAAGCAAGCCTTGAGATCTCGAACTATTGATTTTGGCGTCTTGGCTTTGCGAACATTATCTTTTTCAAGATGAATTGATTTCTTGCCAACGCGCTAAGCGCAAACATTAGTCGTCCTGAAGCCCGTTCACAGCACGGGTGATTCCGCGTTTCATAAGCGCCTCGCCAAAATTGAGTAAGAAACCAAGTTTGCATCCTGTTAATCTCATGTAGGTTTGTACTTGTTTCTTGTGAGCTTGGCTGACTTGCTCTACCGACTTCAATTCGACAATCACCATCTTTTCCACGATTAGGTCGGCTCGGAATGCCACATCGAACGCCATTCCTTTATAATGGACCGATATCGGCATTTGATGTTCAACGCTAAGCCCGCGCTGCCTTAACTCATACGCTAAAACGACTTCATAAACGGTCTCAAGCAAACCCGGTCCTAGCTCGCGATGCACAGCAATCGCGGAGTCAACGATAATTTTCCCAACTTCGTTCTCGGTCATAACTTGGCGCCTTTGCGGCTTTGCGGGAGTATACTCTTAGTTTACTGGCAACGTGAAGGTAAAGGTTGAGCCTTTGCCAGGCTCGCTTTCGACCCAGATTCTGCCGCCGTGCATCTCGACAAACTTCTTCGTCAATGTCAGGCCCAATCCTGTCCCTTCCCGCTTTCGTGCGTAATCGGACCCTACCTGACGAAATTCCTCGAAGATAGTCTCGTGATGCTCCGGCGCGATGCCAATGCCGGTGTCCCTTATGGAGATTTTCACCGCGCCGTTGTCTAAGCCGGCGCGAACCTGAATTTTTCCACCCTCAGGAGTGAACTTCACTGCGTTGGAAAGTAAGTTGACCAGCACCTGTTTGATTTTGCGTTCATCGCCTCGGAAGTCGCCGAGTTCTTCGTCCACCACACGCTCAAGTCTAACGCCGTGCCGGGAAGCGCGCTCCCTTATCAGGACCAGCGCGTTATCCAGCGCGTTCGGCAAATCGAACGTGGTCAACTCCAACTCCATATGCCCAGCTTCGATTTTGGAAAGATCGAGGATGTCATTGATCAGTGACAGCAGATGACGCCCGGATGAAAGAATGTCATCGACGTATTCGTTTTGCTTGTCATTTAGCTCGCCGAACAGTTTCTCAAGCAGTACTTCAGAGAAACCGATAATGGCATTAAGTGGCGTGCGCAACTCGTGCGATACATTTGCGAGAAATTCTGACTTATGTCGATTGGCGGCTTCAAGTTCACGACCCTTCGCCTGAATCTCGCGAAACAGTTGCGCATTGTGAATTGCTAGAGCGGATTGCGTCGCAAAGGTTTGTAGCAAGTTCACCACTTCAGGATCGAACTCGCCCGCTTTCCGCCGCCAAACTGTCAAGCCTCCCAAAATCTTCTGCTCGCGTAACAGCGGCACCGTCAGAAGCGAGCGATAACCCATGCGATTCAGCAACGGTCTGATCCTGGAAGTCGAACGCTCGCGCGCATCAAAAGTATCCGGGATCTGTACAGGCGCCCGGCTGATAGCTGCACGGCCGGCGGCGCCTTCGCCCGCTCGTATTCGTGTGGCCTTGAGCACTTCAACCGCTTCCTCTTCCATGCGGTGGCTCGCCCGCAAATTGAACTCTTGCGCGGCCTCATCAAATTCGTAAATCACTCCGCAATCGGTCCCCGATAGATCGACTGCGCGCGCGACGATGGTCTCGAGCACTGTTTCGAGATCGAGGCTCGAGCTCACCGCCTGGCCGACCTCGCCGAGAGCTTTCAATTCCTCGACCGACTCCACCAGCTCGCGCGTCCTCGCTTCTAGTTCTTGGAAGAGGCGCACATTCTCGATCGCGATGACCGCCTGATCGGCGAAGGTTTCGAGCAGCTTAATCTGATTCTCAGAAAACGGCCGAACCTCCTTCCGAAGGATGACAATCGATCCGATCGCGACGCCTTCCCGAAGCATCGGTGTTGCAAGGACGGTCCGTTGTCCGATTTCTTTTTGAATGCCTTTCACTCCCGGGTATTGCGTGTCGACCTCCAGCGCTAGATCATGGATATGGACGGTTTGCCGATCAACAATCGCCCGGCCGCCTGGCAGACCACGGCCGATCGGGACTGGATATGTAGGAACCGGCATTGATCCATACTTCGCGACTCTTTGGTGATTCTCACCTACGACGCGAAAAATCACAGCATCACTGGAATCGCACAACCTCGCCGCGTTTTCCACGACTACGTCGAGAACAGGCTGCAGATCAGTCGGCGAACTGGCGATCACACGGAGGATCTCGCTGGTGGCCGTTTGCTGCTCCAAGGCTTCGGTGAGCTGGCGGTTACGATTCTCCAATTCCTTAAACAACCGCACGTTCTCGATAGCGATTACCGCCTGGTCAGCAAAGGTCTTAACAAGCTCAATTTGACGATCCGTGAAAGGCTGAACAAAGTCGCGCCATATCAAAATGGTTCCGGTTGCTGCGCCTTCCCTCATGAGCGGCACTGCTAAGGCGCTACGCGCGCCAGCTCCGCGACCCGGACTCTGATAACCAGATTCAAATTCTACGTACTCTGTTTGGGCGTCAAACCGTTGAACAGGTCTTCGCTCCAGAAATGCGCGACCATTCAGACTCTCGGGAACTGGTCGGCTAGGTTTCAGGGCAGCTACGACTTCGGGAATTTCATTGTAATAAGCTACAAGATTTAAAAATTCACCATCATACTGGCGGACATGGCCTTGCTTTGCACCAGCGAGCTTGACGGCGTTCGCGATGACCGTATCCAACACAGGCTGAATATCGGTCGGAGAACTGGCGATCACGCCCAAGATCTCGCTCGTCGCCGTCTGTTGCTCCAGTGCCTCCTTAAGTTCTTGAAACAGCCGGACGTTTTCGATCGCGATCACCGCCTGGTCGGCGAAAGTTTTGAGCAGGGCGACTTGGTTATCTGAGAACGGCCGAGCTTCAAGACGACGAATGAGGATATATCCGAGCGCAGTCCCTTCGCGGAGCAAAGGAGTCGCCAAAAGCGTCCTGATGCCGACCTCGTGGGTC
>JAICQI010000638.1 GCA_025937955.1 Pyrinomonadaceae bacterium | reverse complement strand
CATCCGAGCTTCATGCGGCTGCTGAGCCTGTTTAGTACCGGCGCCGCAGGAATCCTACTCCAATCAAGCCTAACGCGATCAAAATTTAAATTCACTCTCGGTCTTAGCTTAACAGCCGCAGACTTGGAGCTCAGTTGCTGCATCGCTTTGCCACAATAAGTCGAGATGTCTGCTGGACACAGTCAGTACCACCTGCGATAGCGGGTGGGTCACTCATCGCACTCAAAATCAATAGCAATTCGCATACTGATCTTTTACCCCCCCGCTATCGCTGGTGGTACCGACTCTGTCCAAAAATGGATCCTGACTCTTGAGGCAAAGCATTGCTGCATCGAGCAAGCGGGCAATTTGGGGAGTCAACTTGGGGAGATTTGCCCTAGCAGTAAGTTCGCGGAAATTCACAAGGATTAATCTCATGGACCAAATTTGCACGGGCAAAAATACCGCATTCATCGTCTGTTGATTGGAGATTACTAGGTGATTCTTGTTGCATAGCGAATGCATACACGAGCTTAGAGGAATTCAAAGCCGATGACTGCCGAGAATTTCGCTGTCGTATTAACGGAGAGGAAGTAGCGTGTCCAGATCAAATAGCTACTACTTAAAAACTTCGTTTCGTTCACGATAAAAACAAAGACCCCGCGGACACGTGACGGTGACCGCGGAGTCGCTCAGCAAAACAGCCTCAGTCGCGGTTTGCGCCAGGGATGCGTAACTGATGCAACGTGCATGTTAACGCAGACAACGACAGAGACTCAACGTAAACCCGAGGAGCATTTGTCATGACGCATAAGTTCTTTGGCCTTGAACGGCGAAGACGCGAGTGTTGTGAGGTGCGCCATTACCCAAAGGAAGGAGAAGCTAAATGAGTAAACGAAACTCATTACTCGGAGTTCTGTTTCTGTCTTCTGCGCTATTCGTGACCGCAGTCCTGGTCTTCGGAGACCAGCAAGCGAGCGGTCAAGATAATCAGAATGACCAAACAAATTCCGTTGCGCGAATCAACTCTAAGGCGGAGCTGTTAAATACCGCTGACGAGACGGTGATTCGTGAACTCGCGGACGAGGTCTTTACGTCATTCAATGCAGACCTGTTACCACCAGAGATCAGCGGCAGTGTGAAAGATCGCATCGTGCGTGCCGAAGTTGCCTATCGAAGAGGCCATGGTAGGCCAGTTTCTGAATTTGGCGTGGTTCGTATGACGAACATGTTGATGAAGAAGCTCGGAGCGCCTGCTTACGCCCAAACCAATGTGTATGAAGTCAGAAGGCTGGAAATGAATTTCCTTCCCTTTCTGTCGAAGTTCATTGGGAAGAAACCGGCTGGAACGAGTGATGGACCAAAGGCTTTAGGTTCGTCGTTCAATCCGAAAATGTCGCCTCTCGAGGCCGTTGCAATCGCTAACCTGCTCATTCAACAGAAGCGCGTCAATCCAGCTTACCAGGTGACGCACGATGAATGGGTGGCCAAGCACTTCGGTAAAAACTCGAGCAAGCATGAATTCGGTGACAACGGCCGCAGCGCTGAAATTGAAAAGGCCATTCAACGCGGTGGCAACTTGAGTGCTTATGAGTTGGTGAAGTTGCCGCATCGAGCGCTCGATTTGCTGGGCGTCGAACGCGTAGACGGGAGGTCGGGACAATGAAAACCAAAACACTGAAAGTTGTGTTCGTCCTTGTCGCGGTCTTAACCCTGGGAACGGTCATTAATTGTGGAGGTGGAGGCGGCGGCAGCAGCCCGCCACCAACGGGGTTCAAGGCCATTGGAGAACAGTGGTTTTTGGGATCCGACGGGCAATTTCACTTTTTGAGTGGCACGAGCGTCTCGGGTACCTGGCTCAACGACACAGGAACGCCTACGGGTAGTACCACGTCGTTTTCCGGCTTTACCAACAGTGGCGCCTTTATGAACATCTCTGACGGTAGAGTTCCCGCAAACTGGCGCATCTTAGCCAATAATGGCGCTTGCTTTCAGTTTCTTGAGCCTTCCGTGCGAAATGTGACGGCAGGATCAACCCAGAAAGCGCGATGTGTTGTATCCACACACTTTTTTCTAACGGCTAGCCCGTCGTCCATTAATCTTGCAAGTCCTCCACCAACAGTTTCCATCGGAGGAGGAGGATTCACCACCACCTACGGGATGCCGGTCGTTGAATACTATGACCAATACTCAGGCCTCCTGATCGGCAATGCCACGGCGTCTTCGGTGTCAGGGGACGGCTCCTCGCTGGAAGTTGTGACCCCGAGTCTCTCCGGCGTGTATACCGGCGGATACAACATTGTGGTCAGCAATAAGTTGGCAGATGGTAGCAACACGATGGTCGGCATTGCTGCATTTAGTGCTTGCTGCATAGATCCGCCGCCACCCGATCCACCAGACGACCCGCCACCGTGCGAAGACATCTGCATAATTTATTAAGGGAGATGTCGAAGTCGTTTTGAGGTGGGCTTAAGGTTGAACTCGCCCTTTTTCCGAGAGGTGAAAGGGCGTGTTCACCAACTTTAGCACCAATCGAAGTCGAGGTTGGAAGGCGAGAGAAAAAGATGGTCAATCGACAAATAATTTTGATTACGGGCTTAGTGCTTGCGATCGTTAATGCAACGGCGCGTGGTCAATCAGAACCCCAATCGCATCCATCCCGGATTGAAGTCGGTACGCTCGTTTCGGTAATCGGCATCAAGGATGCCAACGGACTGAACGATCTCTTTCCCAGAAGAGAGTTCGGGTTTGGCGGAAGAGTCTCGTACAACCTGAACTCTCACTTCGCGCTGGAAGCGGAAATCAATTTCTTCCCGCGCGACTTTCGGAAATTCACAACCAATTTCACCGGCGGACGCATGACAGAGGGATTGTTTGGGCTGAAGGCGGGGATACGAAAGAACAATTTCGGAATATTCGGGAAGTTCCGTCCAGGGTTCGAGAGTTCCGCACACGCTGAATTTCCGCGCTTCCCTAACGGCAACGGGCCAGACCCGCAAAACCCTTTCGGCTTCGAGCGCACACGGGCGACGCAGTTTGCTTTGGACGTGGGCGGCGTAGTTGAGCTTTATCCCTCTCGACGGACGATTGTTCGTTTTGACATAGGAGACACGATCGTTCGTTATCCAGGCATTCTGTTCACAAACTTTCCAGACGGCTCACTTACTACGGAAACCGTTTATTCGCACACACTGCAATTCAGCGCGGGCGTTGGATTCCGCTTTTAGTTTGGTAACGATCATGATTCCTTACTTCACTATTCCTTCGATTCACTTATTCGGATCGGTATACCTGCATCCTTTCGGCCTCCTTCTTATTCTCGGAATCTTCGTTGCCTACCGAGTCATGATGAGCAGGGCCAACGATCTACAAATACCCACTGAAGAAATGAAAGGCGCGCTGATTTGCGCATTTACGCTGGGACTTATTGGCGGCCATGTGGTCGAGGTTCTTTTTTATCAACCCGAATTAATCAGGACAGAAGGCTGGACAGTTTACTTCAGAGTCTTTACGGGGCTGAGTTCCATTGGAGTGGTCTTCGGAGGGCTCGCGGGTCTTTGCGTTTACCTTAAGTATCGTCGCCGGCCCTGCATTCCCCACCTTTCCGTTTTGGTCGAGGGCTTCGTATTTTGTTGGGCCTTCGTTCGGCTCGGCTGCACGCTAGCTCACGATCACGTGGGCACACTTACATCTTTTTTCATGGGCTTCAACTATCCTTCGGGTCCACGTCACAATCTCGGGTTTTACGAATTCCTCGTAGTCATTTTGGTCCTGTTTCCATTGACACTGATTCTTCGACGCAATCAATCCGCGCCCCGCGATTATGTTGGGACGATGTTTCTGATTTATGGGTCGCTGCGTTTCGGACTGGACTTTTTGAGGGCCACGGACCTTACAGGTTTTGATCTACGTTACGGGGGACTGACTGCTGCCCAATACGGATGCGTGCTATTGGTGGGCGTCGGCGTCTGCATGTTGCTTTT
>JAICQI010000663.1 GCA_025937955.1 Pyrinomonadaceae bacterium | reverse complement strand
TGGACCGTAGCAGGAGCCAAAATTGGATTGGGTCAGTACCGAAACGCGGTAGCGTCGGGTCAGTCTCGCCATCATTAACCTCGACCCGACGCTACCGCGTTTCGGTACTGACCCGATCCAGGCACGCCGTAAAGTTATCAATTCGTTAAATCCGCGCATTAATTTGGAATAGACTTCTGATTTATGCTGTCTCGATAAGGTACGTTGCCGGGGGCAATAGCTTGCCCTTTCTAACTTTCTCGGTTAGTCTCTCCCCACAAAACAGCAACGTGCGGTGCAGGTGCAGCTCGCGGCACAATTTTCGCTTTAGGTCAGTAATTCTTCAGTTTGTCGCGTAAGCACATAAAATATCTGTCAAGAGGTTATAACCATGGTCCTGCCTCGCGTCGCGCGTTCTTTATGCTTGTTGTTTGTTCTTTTTCTTCTCTCCGCCGTACCCGCAACAGCCCAAGACCGTCTTTGTGATACATCCTTTGAAGACTGCCGAACGCCGCTTTGGCAGCTAATTGATCAAGAAACAGTCGGTATCGACGTCGCCTTCTGGTTCATGGATGACACGTCATATGTTCCTAAACTTATCAATAAATTCCAGTCGGGAGTACCGGTCAGGGTACTCATTGATCCGCGCGCCAATAACAGTCACCCGATTAATGTCCAGGTGCTCAACCAGCTTTCAGCGGCAGGCATTCCGATGCGTAAAAACATTGCGCCAGGCGGAGTTTTGCACTGGAAGATGATGCTTTTTGTGGGCCAGAACAAGGTCCAGTTTAGCGCCGCCAACTATGGACCACAGAACTTCGTGCCGACCGACCCTTTCAACAACTACATAGACGAGGTGATTTTTTTCTCTAATACCACGTCTATCGTTAATAGCTTTAAGACGAAATATGACGACAAATGGATCGACACTAACCGCTTTGCTGACTATGCCAACATCACTGGTCCTCTGACGCGCAAATACCCGATCTTTACCAAGGATCCGACGTTAAACTTTCCGCCCGAAGAGAGCTTCGTTAACAGGGCGGTTGCCGACTACAACCAGGAAAACCAAAAAATAGACGTCATCATCTTCCGCAACACAGACGAACGTCACACCGATGCGTTCATCAATGCCATGGGCCGCGGTGTGCCGTTGAGAATATTGAACGAGCCTGAGACATACCGGGCTACTGACTATTTCAAGCACTCAATGAACATCGACCGGATGTTTATGGCCGGGGCGCAAATCAAGAATCGCAAACACCTGGGCCTTACGCATGAAAAGCTGACGCTTCTTTACGGTAGAGGAATGGCTATTTTCGGATCCTCGAACCTCACCATTCCTTCGTCTGAGTCTCAGGACGAACACAATATATTTACCCAGGATGCGACGAAGTTTCAGTGGTTCGCCGATCAGTTTGAGAGAAAGTGGAACGCACCGGCAGAGTACGAGCCTTTCGTACCGCTCCCGCCGGACGCGCCTGTCAATCCGTCTCCGGCAAACAATGCACTGATACAACCAACGAGCGTTACGTTAAATTGGGAAGGTGGATTTTGGGCGTGGCGGTACGACATCTACTTTGGCACAACATCGAATCCGCCCTTGTTCGCTGCCGATGTGAGTACGGGTTTCCCGGGACCAGTCACTGAAACATTTGCACTCCCTCCGCTGCAGCCGGGCACCACCTATTTTTGGCGTATCGTCGGCAAAACCATGGCAAATAAGGAGGCGACTAGCCCCGTATGGAGTTTCACCATAGCCGGCTCGGGTAATCCGCCTCAAGCGCCAACCGGATTAAGTGCGACCGCGATCAATTCAACGCGAATTGATTTGTCGTGGAGCAATGTAAGCAGTGAGTCCGGATATAGAATCGAACGCAGCCTGAATTCTTCATCGGGCTTTCAGGAAATCGGTTCTACGTCCGCCGACGTAACCAGTTTCCAGGACAGCGGAGCTGCGCCGGGAACTACATACTTCTACCGCGTGCTCGCTTTCAGCGGCGGCGGACCGTCACCCTACAGTAATGTCGCAAACGCGACCACGCCGTCGACTCCTCCTCCTGTGGTGGGTGAGGTGGTGCTCCTGGCTGACGACTACAACAACAATGTGCTGGACACTGCAAAATGGATGAAGAACCAGTTAATCACTGGCGGAACTGATTCCAGTGTTCCGGTAAACGAAGTCAACTCACGCATCGAAGTCGGGCCGCTTTTCCAAAACACGACTGGTTTCCATTTCAATGGAATCGTAAGCCAGAACGCTTTCAATTTTACGGGCGCTTACAACTATATACAGGTGACGTCGCCTCCTGCCGCCGGCACCACAAGCGAATTGAGATTTTCTGTAGCCGGGGCGAATTCTCCCACGAACAATCTCTATCGCTTCATACTCGTTGGACCAACTCTGAAGATACAAAGAGTGATCGGTGGCACTGCAGCTAACCTGGTAGCTCCATTCGCTTACAACTCGACCACCATGAAGTTTTTGCGGATTCGCCACGACTCGACAAACGGTAATGTGGTGTTTGAGACAGCCCCACAGAGCGCGGGGGATGGCAATTTGCCGGGCGCGTGGACACTCAGGTATCAGGAACCGTGGGCAAACTGGAACGGCACCAGTGGAGTGCAGTTAACCAACGTGCGCTTTGAGGTAAGGGCGGGCACCAGCGTCGCTGAGACCAATGCGCCTGGGACAATCACGTTCGACAACTTCAAAGCTGCTAAGCCGACTCCCGCTCCGACCGTCTCGTCAATCTCCCCGATTTCGGGACCTATTTCAGGCGGAACCCCGGTGACAATCACCGGTACGGGCTTCGCATCCGGAGCTTCTGTACAGTTCGGGAGTGTTGCAGCGACAAATGTAAACGTAGCTAGCAGCACTTCAATAACAGCCACAACTCCGGCCCAGGCTCAGGCAACCGTGAATGTTGTAGTTACTAATAGCGACGGCCAGAGCGGAACGCTGGTAAATGGATATAGTTATGTGAACTCAGGCGATCCAGGAAACGAACCGCCGATTGTCAATGCATCTGCAAATCCGACCTCGGGTGCGGCTCCGTTGTCAGTGAGCTTCACATCGAGTGCAACGGATCCTGATGGAAGCATTATTTCTTATCATTGGGATTTTGGCGACGGCCAGAACTCCAATCTTCAGTCGCCGATGCATACTTATCAAGCAGCCGGCAATTACGCTGCGAAGGTAACTGTTACTGATAATCTGGGGGCGACTGCGAGTAAGACGGTGAATATCAACGTCACAGGTCCGTCACTTTCCGACATAGTTTTGTACGCTTCAGAGGCGCCAGTCAGAACCGGCAACTGGGTAGTCGAGGCGGATGGAACTGCGGCTGGTGGTTTTCGGATCCGGTTACCCGACGCAGGTGCCCCTCGCCTCACAGTGCCGCTCGCTAGTCCGACACACTATTTCGAGCTGACTTTCACGGTCCAGGCAGGAATACCTTACCGGCTGTGGTTTAGAGGTATTGCAGATGCAAATTCTGTCAGCAACGATTCAGCGTGGGTGCAATTCACAAACAGCGTTGACTCGAACGGACAGCCGATCTTTCGGATAGGAACGACGGCCGGCGTAATGATCAACATGGAAGAGACCACTGGCCAGGGCCTGAGTGCCTGGGGTTGGAATGACACTGCCATCAACGGATTGGGACCGCTTGTCTATTTCTCGACCAGCGGCACGCAAACTATCCGCGTGCAGTTAAGGGAAGACGGTATGGCAATAGACCAGCTAGTGTTGTCGCCCCAGACGTACTTGAACTCTTCGCCCGGAGCGTTGAAGAATGACAATTCCACGTCGGCCTCCGCCCGGCTGTCGAAGCGCTGCGTCC
>JAICQI010000132.1 GCA_025937955.1 Pyrinomonadaceae bacterium | reverse complement strand
CACTTTCCATTCGTCACCCTCGAACATGTCAAAGCCGAGATAGTTCGTGACGGCGGAATAAAACTGTCCGAGTGAATGCGGCAGCTTGATTCGTTTCAGCGTGCGGATGTTTCGATCGTCGCCGCGAGAGAACAGGGTTGTGGTGTCTTCGCCGGTTCCGTCCCACGTCATGATCGCTGCCTGATCGAAACCCGAGACGAAGAATGCGCTGGCAGCGTGGCACTGGTGATGTTCGAGAAAGTGAAACTTGAAATCGCTGTTGCCGAAGTGGTCGCGAATCCGCCGCGGGTGCCGCAACATGCCGAGGTAACTCTCGCCAACCTGCGCCACGCCGCGATCGACGCGCGCCTTGAACATGTCGCGCGAGATGACGGCTGACTTCAAAGCCTGCATGGCTTTGTGACGCAACACCCAGGGCTTCCAGTACAAACCGATGTGCGCGACGTCGGCGATACCGATGCCCGCCTCGTCGAGGCAGTACTGCATCGCCTGGTATGGAAACCCGCTATGGTGCTTGCGCCTGGAGAAGCGCTCCTCCTCAGCCGCAGCTACGATTTCACCGTCCTTTATGATTGTTGCGGCCGAGTCGCCGAGTGTGGTTAAGCCAACGATGTACATAATGAACGGTAAACTATGCCACAAAGAGGCGAAAAAAGCATAAAAGCAGAGCCACAAAAAGGCACAAAAAGCACAAAAAAGAAGAAGGCACAATCAAGATGCAGATCCAGATAAAGCAAGATGCAGATCAAGATAAAGAATGAAGAATGAGCAATGAAGAATAGAACAGGTCATGAAGAGGGGCTTGCCCCCGCTCTCCCAACAGCGGAGGCAAGTCCCTGTTCCTGACTTGTTCTCTTGTATAGACTTGTTCTGTTTTACATTGTTCATGACTTTTTCATTTGTGTCTTTTGTGCCTTTTTGTGGCTATTACTTCTTTGCGGCTCGTAATGCCGCTGCCAGTTTGGGGGCTTGGGCGTCGATGCTGTAGTGCTGGACCGCGAAGTTGCGACCACGCGCGCCCAGGCGGTGGCGCAGGGCTTCGTCGCTCAATAATCGCGCAAGGTGCGTGTACCAGTCGTCCTCCGTTCGGGCAACGAAATGTGTTTCGTTTGTCTCGGCGATGTCCTGACAGGCGCCTACCGGGCTGACGACAAAGGGAACCCCGACTGCCATGTACTGAACGGCTTTGAAACACGATTTTCCAACCGACCAGTTGTCTTCGACAATCGGGTAGATCCCGATATCGAGACACTGAAAATCAGCGATCTCCCGGTCCAGCTTCCATGGCAGGTTCTCGATTTCAACCCCTGGGATCGTGACGTTGTCTTCACCGGTGCCCACTAACCGCAACCGGAATCGATAATCACGCGCCAGCCGCTCCAGCACGGGAAAAATCGATTTCACATATGGAAACGTTGAGTGCGTACCGATCCAACCGATAACCGGCACGTCCGTCACATGACGTTCAGCTACAGGTCTAAACTGCGTCGTATCAACCACGGTTGGAATCACGACCGCCTCTCGTCCCTTGCTGTTCACGTAAGCGGCGATCTCGCGATTGCCACACGTCACCAGCCGCGACCAGCGAATCAGATCGTTCGTCTTGCTGAACCACTTCAACATGCTGCCGAGACGTCCATAAGTCGGACTCTTGTACGAAACGTACGTGGCGTCGTCGAGATCGAGAACCATCGGGCAGTGGTGCAGATTTATCACCAGCCACTCCATCACCGGCGGTCCAATCATCATCGCCTCGCGTTGCACGAACAACACGTCTGCCTTGCGCGCGCGCCACAATTCGCGCAAGCGACGAACCGACGCCAGCGCCAATCCCGCCGCGGTGCGCGGCCACTGCGAACGGTTGTAGAGCGATCTATGCAGGCGGGAATCGAGAAAGGGATAAACGGAAAGTTCAATACCCTGTTCGGCGAGGGGCTCGATGAATTGGATCATTCGGAACCGGGTTGCCGCGGCCTCAACCGGGTATGTGGCCAATCCCAACACTTTCATGAGGCATAGCTTTCCGGCTTTTGACCGGTTCCGAGCCAACCAAAATTGGGAATCACCTGAAACTTCTTCAGACCCGCGCTGCTCAGCCAGGCCTCGACTTCCGTTTTTGTGTACCGGTTTTCGATCGGCGCTGAAAAGCGATCGAGTTGGTCGTTTACACAAACGCGGAAAGGAAGCACTGCATACTGTTTCATCGGCATATTGGCGGCGACAGAGCGAAGCGCGGGTACGCGCTTCATCACCTGGTACGGCCAGACGAAAAAGAGAAACGCCGCGAGCGCGCTCGGGTACGCCAGCGCGTGAACGGCCCAATGAGGCAGTCGCGTGGTCAGGTTGCGGAAACTGTTGACGGTGCGCAGGAGTGCCGACTTGATCGATCTGCGCTCAGGTTGCCAGTAGAGATAGATCTGGATCTCGCCGCCGGGTTTCAGGTACCGCAGGAGATTTTGAAATGCCGCTTCGGGATCCGGTAGGTGGTGCAGCACACCGATCGAGTAGATGAAATCAAAACTCTCGAGAGGGAATGGTGGATGGTGTAGATCTGCCTGGACGACATGAACGTTGTCGAGTGAAGCAGTGTTTTTTCGCGCGACTTCGACTGCGGGACCGAGATCGATGGCCCACACTTCGCGCGCGTATTTTCCGGCGTAATAAGCGAAGCGCCCGTTGCCGCAGCCTGCGTCCAGGACCTTTTTTCCTTTGAAGAAGTCAGTGTTGTGCGGCTGCATGTAATCGAGAAACTGTTTTTCCCATTCCGCGTACATTTCCGGGAAGCGCTGCCATTCGTAGCCGAAGCTCAAAGCAGTCTTTGCTTGCTTCGCGTCGAATGTGTTTCCGGCGTCGTTCTGAAGCGCAGCGCGGATCGCAGGCAGCAGCATGCGTGGGATGCCGTTCTCGATCGGGAAGGAGAGATTGCAGGAGACACACGTCAGATCCGATTCGAGAGTTCCATTGCAAGCTGGGCAGCGAAGAAATATTTCAGCCACGGGATTTACGCGGAAAAGACGGATTTATACAAATGAGCGTAGCGCTCGGCGCCAACGGTTTCCAGGTCGAATACTTTTTCTGCGATTGAACGGGATTTCATCTTCACGTTTGGATCGTTAACGGCTGCTTCGATGGCTGACCACGCGGCATCGAAGTCTCGATCATTGAAGTCATTAATTACTATCGCGGGCAGGGCATCCGAATCGCCGATGCCGGAATTGATCACGATCGGCAGACCGCACGCGAGATATTCAGCGTTCTTGGTTGGCGATGAGGCCAATTTCGAGAAGCAACGTTTGATAAAGCTGATACCAACGTCGCCGGCTGCTAAGTACGAAGGCATTTCCCTTGGCTCGACTGAGTGAATCGAAAAATTCTTTTCACCGATTCCACGCTCGCTCATTAGTTGCCGCACTCGTTCACGACTGCCCATTGTAAGCCAAAGCAGGTGCGCGTCGTTCCGCTTCCGAACGACGCTCGCGAAAAAGTCGGCCATCTCTTCGGTCAAGTACCAGCCGTCGAGCGAACCGCTGTAAACCAACGTCAATTGATCGCCGAGATTCAACTCTGACCGCAAGCGCGCACGCTGCTGCTCGTCGAATTTGAACAACGAAAGATCCACACAGCATGGAACGACGGCGTGATGTACCTCACGACCTTTCAAGCCGTCCCATTCTTTGATGATGGGCCAGATCCGCTCAGTCAATGTCACGACCGCGTCCGTGGCCGCGAAGATCCGCCTCTCTACGGTTTTCGTGATGCGATAACGCAGACCACCTTTGGGCCAGTGCCGCGCATCGACGTACTCCTCAGCCATCAAACCGCGTACGTCGAAGATCATTTTGATCCCAAACTTTCGCTTCAATGCAAGCGCGATCGTCGCCGGAATGTGCGAGCGCGCATGCACCAGCTCGATCTGGTTTCGTCGCACGAGATCACTCGCGTAACGAATACCCGCCCAAACATCGTAAGCCGTCGCCGGAAGTGACGGCCGCTGGTGATATCGCAGCCAATGCCACTCGATGCCTTGTTCCGCTAGCTCGCCTTTCAGCTCGTCACAAGCACGCTGGCCATCAGTCATGAAAGCCTTGTCTCTTTCAAAACTCAGCAGGGTGAACTTCACACCGCGCTTCGCCAATTCGCGCAGATACGGCAACACCTGCGTCTGGCCTAACGGCTCGAGCATGCCGTTGTACGAGATGAACAGAACGCGCCTATTTAGCACGCTTTTTCCTACGGTTTAAAGTCCTGGATTGCCTGGACGACGTATTCCTGTTGCTCCGCCGTGAGCTCGGGATACAACGGGAGAGCGAACGTTTCGCGCGCGGCTTTCTCTGCTTCCGGAAACTCGCCTGCTTTGTAGCCCAAATATGCGAAGCACTCCTGCAAGTGCAGCGGGATCGGATAATAAATCTTGGTCGCGACGTCGCGCGCTTTCAAGTGCTCCATCAGCGCGTCGCGATGCTCGGGAACGCGAACCACGTATTGATGAAAGATGTGACGGCTGTCAGGCTTGATGAACGGCGGATCGAGCTTGAAGCTCAGCTTCGCTCCCTCCAGCAGGTGTGAATAGTTTTGCGCCTTCTGCGCGCGCGCGTTGGACCAGCCGTCCAGGTGCGGCAGCTTTGTACGCAGTACAACGGCTTGAATCGCGTCGATGCGACTGTTGATTCCGACCTCGATGTGCTGATACTCGGTTAGCCCGCCGTGAACGCGCAGTCTTCGCACGCGCGCCGAGAAATCAGGATCGCTGCTGGTGATGATCCCCGCATCACCGGCGGCGCCGAGGTTCTTACTCGGATAGAAACTAAAACATCCGGCGATGCCCATCGAACCTGCGCGCCGCCCGCGATCTTCCGCGCCGATGGCTTGCGCCGCGTCTTCGACTACCATGAGATTCTTTGATTTGCACAGTGCCAGTATCTGATCCACGTCGGCACACTGACCGTACAGATGCACCGGAAGCACGACGCGCGTTCGTGAAGTAATCGCCGCGTCGATTTGATCGACGTTCAAGTTGTAAGTAAACGGATCGATGTCAACGAAAACAGGTCGCGCGCCCAAACGTGCGATCGCGCTGCCGGTGGCAAAGAAACTGAACGGCGTCGTAATGACTTCGTCGCCCGCGCTGACGTTCAAAGCCATCAGCGACAGTAGCAGCGCATCCGAACCAGAAGCACAAGCGATCGCTTCCTTTGTCTGGCAGTAGGCGGCGACTTCCGTCTCGAGGGCCGCGACTTCCGGACCCATCACAAACTGCTGCGTCTCAAAAACGCGGTCAACGGCCAGGCGCAGCTCATCCCGTATCGATGCATACTGCGCCTGTAAATCAAGTAGTGGAACCTTCATGTCTCAAAAATTTTTCACGCAAAGGTGGGCCACACGTAAACACGGATTTCATTCACGGATTTTGTTTAAAATCTGTGTATGAAATCCGTGTAAACCCGTGGCTTATTGTCTATGCAGTCTCTCCTGCTCTTTGATCTGCGTCCGCGTCGGACTCGTAGTAGTGGGAATAGTAACGAGAATAGTAGTAGTCGTCGCGCGCATCGACCTTCACGTTGTTCAGCACTACGCCAAACACGTGCGCGCCAACATCGAGAAGTTGCTGCTTCGCGCGTCGCACCACTGCCCGCGAGCTTCGCCCGCCATGGACCACGAGAATCACGCCGTCCACCATCGTCGACAGGATCGACGCATCGGTAAACGATATCGCGGGCGGCGAGTCGATAATGATGTGATTGAATTTCTCACTCAGAATGTTCAGCAGTTTCCGCATCTCTTCGGAACCGAGCAGCTCCGCAGGATTCGGAGGCACCGGACCAGAGGTCAACACCTTCAGGTTCGGAGCTTTTTCACACGTCTGTATCAGGACGTCGAGATTCCTCTCGCCTGACAGCCACGTGGTCAGACCCTTCGTGTTTGGCAGCTCAAACTGCGCGTGCAGCCGCGGGCGTCGCAAGTCGCAGTCGATCATCAGCACTTCAGCGCCAGTCTGCGCGAGCATGAACGCGGTGTTGATGCCGGTGGTGGTTTTTCCTTCGGCCGGCTGGCTGGACGTAATCAGGATCGTCTTCGGCGGTTTGCCCGCAGACGACAACAACAACGAAGTGCGCAGGTGTCGATACGATTCAGCAATCGGCGAACGCGCATCGGTGATCATCGCCAGCGCGGTCGTGTTCGCAGGCGCGGGCGGTGGGCCGCCACGCAGCGCTCCCGGCAACCGCGGGGCCCGGTCGCCGCCGGCTGGAATCAATGCCAGCGCGGGCAGATGAATGTAACGATCGACGTCTTCGACTGACTTCACTGTGTCGTCGAGGAAGTCGAGCAGGAAAGCCAGGCCGATACCGGCGCCCAATGAAAGCAGGAACGCGATGATGATGTTTCGCAGTCGCGCTGGACCAACGGGACTCTTCGGCAACCTGCTCGGGGTGGCGATACTTACTTCGTTGCCCTCGTTTCCATTCGCCACGTCGAGCTCGCGCTTTCGTTGCAACAACGTGTTGAGCAACTGCTTATTGGTCTCGAGTTGGTGCGTGAGCGCCATCAAATCGATCGTGTCGCGCGTTTGCTGAGTAGTGGTCCCTTTCTGCTCTTCGTAAGAACGCTTCAACAGTTGCTCTCTCGTAACCGCAGCCTCGTAACGTCGTTGCATCGAGGTAATAATCTCCTCAGGTGCTTTTCGCAGCTCGGCTTCGACCCCTTTGATCTGGTTGTCGAGCTTCTTCACCGCAGGCCACTCCGCCGTGTAGGTGACCAGCAGAGCATCGCGTTGCTCTTTGAGCTGCGAGATGCGATCGCGTAGTCTTTCCACGCGGGCCGACGAATTTACGTCGGGAACCGAAAACACATCCTTTTCTTTCCTAGCTGCCTCGAGCTGCGCTTGCAACTGCTTCCGTTCGTTTTCCGCCGCCAGCAACTGTCCGCTTAACGTAGCCAGTCTTTGAGCCTCGAGATTTCCGGCTCCTTCGGTCGTCAGCGGCAGGTTGTGACTCTTCGCGTAGTTCCACTGTATTTCCTGATCCTGGTTGATCTGCGCCTGGAGCCGGGCAATCTCATTCGCCAAAAGATCTTCAGCCTTGGACGATCCTTCCGTCGCTATCCTCAGGTTGTAGTTTTGGAAAACTTCAGCCAGCGTGTTGGCGACCTTCTGTGCCAGTTCCGGATTGGAATGCTGGTAGATGATCTTGACAAGATTTGTATTTGGGATCGGCTCGATTATTTCGCCCGCAATGATTGCGTCTTCGTAAGCTTCTAACTTCTCGATCTCCTCGGGAGTTAACCGGCCCAGTCTACTCTGCGACTCGCTGTTAACAGTCAAACCGCCGGGAACGGTGCGCTGTTGCGTAGTCGGCTTCGCCGGACTCGAAAACATGCGCCGCAAGGAATCGAAGATTCCCGTTTGCGACTGGCTGCCGAAGAATGCCGGGTTATGCGGCAGGTCGAGCCTGAGCACCACCTCGCGTGCGAGTGCCGGGTTTTGCAACAACTTGAGCTGTGTGCCCCAGAAATTCGGGTCGCTCTGTCCGTTGATAATGATCTTGTCAGTCGAGAGGATGTTTGGTTGTTTTTGCTGAATTCTAATAACGGTCTCACCCTCGTAGATGGAAGGTGCCCGGAACGACTGGATGGCAACCAGCGACGTGATCACCAGCACGAGGCTCAAGATCAGCCACTTTCGCTTGAGAATGATAAATACATAATCCTTTAAGGAACCGGGGTCGGCGGTAACACCATACGGCTTACTCGCCATCAGATCCGTGAGCGGACGATCGAGACCGCGGTCCAGACCAACAGGAATCAAACGATTATCTTGAGTAGACATAGAATTCAGCCTCTTAAGTCAAACGAGAGTGGGTAAGAATAATAACAGAGTGTTCGAATCTCGCAAGGCGCAGGACACGGATTTCTGCAGATCCGGGTAAATCGATTTGGGCCGATCTGCGAAATCCGCGGCCCATTTTGTGAAGTGGGGACGCTTGGCCTAGTATTTGGATGCTGATGCCCGATCCGGATTACGTTTCACGCGCAGTTGAAGTGCTTAAGATAGCGGCCGACGCTCTAACAACGTCGGCTGAACGCCTGGAGCCCCGGCAACTGGAACGCGCTATTCAGTTGCTCGCGGACTGCCGCGGGAAAGTCGTCGTGGCTGGTGTAGGCAAGTCGGGTCTTGTGGCACGCAAGATTGCCAGCACCCTGACCAGCACTGGTACGGCCGCTGTTTACCTTCACCCGGCAGATGCCTTGCACGGCGATCTGGGTATCGTTACTCCGATGGATGTGGTGGTAGCTCTCAGCAACAGCGGGGAAACTGACGAGCTAATCGCGATGCTACCCCATCTGAAACACAGGAATGTTCCCATCATCGCGATTGTGGGCGGCATTAAATCCACTCTGGCCCGTAATGCCGACGCGGTCCTGGATGCCTCAGTGCGGCACGAGGCGTGTCCTCTGAATTTGGCTCCCACTACCAGTACACTTGTTGCGCTGGCGATTGGTGACGCTCTCGCGGCGACTTTAATTCAGGTCAAGGGAATCACCTCCGAGGACTTTGCTTTGAATCATCCGGCCGGACGCATGGGCAAGCGCCTGACCTTGAAAGTCAGGGACCTGATGCACGGCGGCCCTGACAACCCGACTGTATCGCCTGAGGCGTCATGGATGATGATAGCCAGCACGATCAGTAAAGGAGGATTAGGGGCCGTCAATGTAATCGATGAGGCTGGTCGACTCGCAGGAATAATCACCGATGGCGACCTGCGACGCTCCCTGGAGAGAGTGAAAGCGGTGCATCTCGAGAAACTCACCGCCAATCAGATAATGACAAAAGAGCCAGTCGTGGTCTCACCCAGCCAACTCGCTTACGACGCATTGCAATTGATGGAGAATCGCCCGCGTCAAATCGCCGTGCTTCCTGTAGTGGATGACGATCGAACGTGTCTCGGGCTAATCCGAATACACGATATCGTCCGCTCAGGTCTGTAATTCTTCCTTCACAAACGCTGCGAGCGCGCTTTCCCAATCTCGAAGCGGTGGAAGCCCGAGCCCCTCCGTGCGCAAACAGCGTAGCCGAGAGTTTTGCGGGCGGTTCGCGGGACGGTTTAGCGTGGCGTCAGAAACTTCTTCGACAACCAGATTAGGATTGCCCATCAGCACGATCGTCTTTCGCGTAAATTCTGCAAAACTAACGCCTGGTCCACTGTTCACTACGTGATAAATGCCTCCGCGACGAGCTTGCGCCAACTCCCGCAACCTCACCGCGAGATCTCTTCCATAAGTAGGGGTTCCGTACGTATCGCTTATTACTTTCAGCTTCTCGGCGTTTTGAATTCGCCGGACGACAGTGCTCAGAAAATTTGTTCCGCCGCGGCCGAAGATATATCCCGAGCGAACGACGATCGAATGATCGTAGGCCAGTCTGGAAAGGCGCTCACCTTCAAGTTTTGCGCGTCCGTAAACGCTTTGAGGATTGGGCGCGTCGTCCTCCGTGTAGAACCCTTCTTTGGTTCCATCGAAAACATAATCCGTCGAGATCGTTACGAACGCGGCGTTCGCATCACGACTAGCGACTGCAAGGTTTTCAGGTCCTCGAGCATTGACGGCAAAGGCCCGCTCGACGTCTGACTCGCATCCATCCACGTCGGTCCAGGCCGCGCAATTAATCACTGCATCCGGTTTGGCCTGGCCCACCGCCTGCCAAACAGCTTCCGCATTCGCAATATCTAACTTCCCGTGATCGTAAGCAAAAACAATATCGCCACTCGTGTCGCACAACTCACGTAGCGCCCGGCCAACCATCCCTGCCGCGCCTGTTATAAGTACCTTCAACTTGCGCTCACCTCGGCTCCATATTGCGAACGGTAATAATCTCGATAAGCCCCGCTGCGCGCCCGTTCAAGCCACTGATTATTGTCCTGGTACCAACGGATGGTTTTCTGTAATCCGCTTTCCCAGGTCTCAAGCGGCCGCCACCCCAGTTGGCTTTCAATCAACGTAGGATCAATAGCGTAGCGGCGGTCGTGTCCCGGACGATCTTTAACAAATTGAATCAACGAGTGCGGCTTTCCGAGTGTGTCGAGAACCGACTTAACGACATCGATGTTGCGCCGTTCATTGCGTGCGCCGATGTTATAAACAGCTCCGGACCCACCGTTTTCGAGCGCAGATAAAATTGCGCGGCAATGGTCGTCGACGTAGATCCAGTCGCGCACATTTTGTCCGTCGCCATACAGAGGAATCTGTTCGTCATTTAGCGCGTTGGCAATCGTCAGTGGCAAAAATTTCTCTGGAAACTGTCGCGGTCCATAGTTATTGCCGCAGCGCGTGATGACTGTATCGAGACCAAATGTATGATGTGTTGCGCGCACCAGATGCTCAGCCGCGGCTTTGGAAGCGGCATAGGGACTATTCGGCGCAAATGGTGACGCTTCAGTAAAAAACCCGTTCCCAATTTCGGGCAAACTCCCCATCACTTCATCGGTTGAAATATGAACGAAACGTTTGACACCGCGCTCGCGACTTGCATCGAGTAGCACCTGTGTTCCGATGATGTTTGTTCGCAGAAACTCCGCCGCATTCGAAATGCTCCTGTCAACGTGAGACTCCGCCGCGAAATTTACGATTACGTCTGTTTGT
>JAICQI010000804.1 GCA_025937955.1 Pyrinomonadaceae bacterium | reverse complement strand
TCATGAAACCTCCTCTGCTGATCTAAATTACACTTCAAGGGCAAGGACTAGGTGGTGTGTCCTTAGCATTGCGAGACAAGAATATCGTTGCTTAAACGGCTATTAATACTGCGCTCACCTTAACCGACTCAGCAGTCCCACGACAAACCCCCTCACAACGACTATGGGCAGCAACTACACGAGCCCGAGTCACGTAACAGGTAGCCTTCAGCAAAGCCTATGACGTTAAACGCGAGCACGAAGAGTGTGAGCTTAACTCCATGTGACATCGCAGATGCGTCGGTAGTTACTGTGCTGTCAGATCAGGTGCGGCTGTTTGATGCACGCTGTCTCACTCGCTTCTGCTTGAAGAGCCCAGGACAATGCTGTTCGACATCCGAAAAAAATAAAATGTGTTAACGGCTATAGCAAAACAGATCACGGGAACCACCTACGGCTGCAGGAGATAGCCCTCGAAAGTTGGGGGAAACTCGTTGTGGTCGAGCACTCCCGAAACCTTTACCTCGCCCTTACCATTTTTTTGGATACTAAGGGTAGCATCGATCTCGAACGTATTATCGCCCTTGTTGAAGATTTCACCATCGACGACCTTACCAGAAAAGCTGCCCCGTAATGTAGTGAGATTCCATTTGCCGTCACGGATCGCTGAAGAGGAACCCGCATTCGGAAGTGGATCATGCTGTACGGAGACCCAAAAGAACCCTGGGGCCTGCCTGTTGCCAACTGTACAGTCACATGTACCCGTGAAGACTGCGGCCTCGCACGGCAAAAACTGAGCGCAAATCTCCACGCCTGAAACCTCGCCTTCTATGTCCGGGTTTGACGCAACAGCGGGCTGAGCAGCAATCAGAAATACAGCCAAAAGCCCTATTCGCAAGAGTAGTTGTTTCATTTCACACCTCCATAAAAGATAAATGCTCGGCGGTATCTAATGACTACTTACGATAGGAACCCGGTAGTCTATGCGCCCGCCTAAGTAAATCGGTGGTGTGAAGCGATGAAGATGATTTCAGCTGCTCAATCTCTCTGGCCTGGCTCTCGACCAGTGCAATTAGCCAGCGCATATCCCGCACCATCTGAGGGTCCTTGCCGCCGATAGTCCACGACGGCGCCTCCAAGTCGGCCTTTATCCTTTGTAGTTCACCATCGTCACTCGTATTTACTGCTACTTGTCGTCTAAGTAGAGCAATAGAAATGCCAGAGCAAAACAATCGAGATTGTGTTTCGGCCGTCTTAATTTCGATTCACAAAAAGTTAGAAATCGACCCAGAAACGCGGCGTACTATCTTCTAATATTTTGAGAGCTTGGGAACAGGCACTCGTTGAAGCAGAACATGGCGTTGGCCGAACGAGCGTAGACCTTTTTTGGGTACGCTCGCCCGGATGTCTTCAAACTGCTAATTTTAACTATGCTCGCTGAGTGGCTGAGTCCGATGACCGTCAGTCTATTTTCGCGGGATTACCTGCGCAAACAACCTTTTGCCCGCCCTTCATCGGCTCACACTGCAATCCCAGCGTTTGGATGGGGTACTCTCGCGCGGCTCTTAACCGACGATCCGGCGGCTGACCTTCTGGTTATCGCACGAGGAAAGTTGGTGGATGTCCCGAGGCCAAAGACATTAGAAGAGGTACGGGCACTTTTGCTGGAAGGAGTTGGCCTGGTGATTCGTCGCGCGGAGCAAGTCGATGCGGCCCTAGCCAGACTGGCCGCATCATTTACTCAGGATATTCCAGGTGAAGTGTACGTTCAGTTGTTTGTTACGCCAGCGGAAACCCATGGCTTTGGATGGCACTATGATGACGAAGATGTTTTCATCGTCCAGACTGAGGGCTCAAAGAATTACTTTTTTCGGGATAACACGGTTGAGCGTCATCGCCCGCTAGACGCCGCACCGGATTTCACTCGATTCCGCCATGAGGCCTCGGCGATCGGCACCGCCCGGCTAATCGCCGGCGACTGGCTATATATTCCGGCGCGGTGGTGGCATATGGCTAAATGCGTCGAGGATTCACTTTCGATTTCTGTCGGGATTTCTCCCGAACCGTCTTGGCTTGCCAGTCAAACGACGATGCACCCCGTGTCGTAGCCGTTGAACACCTCCATCATAACGGTTGGCGGCGTGAAGCTTCGATACGGGTTTGCCTTTGTCGAGTTCTGAAAATCAACTTTTCACTTCATGTACGACAAAATGCGCATGGTCGCTTTTGGTCGTTTGATAACGTGCAGTGAGCTCGCGCATGGCGTTATAGGGGGGTGTGCCACGAATCTGCGTGTGCGCCTCAACGTTGTCCCATTCGATCATCAAAATGACTCGGCTGGGATCTTCGATGCTTGTGAAAAATTTTATGGCATGCGAGCCGGGGTAGTTGTTCTTCAACAAGATGTCACCGAAGACTTTGATATATTCGTCTCGTTTTTCCGGTGCGACATGTTGGATAACAATTTCGTGAATCATTTTTTTCTCCGTTGAAGGTTTATCCTGAGGCGTCTCGTTTGTCAGGCTCGAGAGGCGTTGGTGCTATGTCATTCTCGGCTTTACTTGATCACCTTATCAGCCCTCGCCAGCACGTTCGGCGGGATCGTGAGACCGATCTGCTTGGCGGTTTTGAGATTGATCACCAGCTCGAACTTCGTCGGCTGTTCCACTGGTAAGTCAGCAGGCTTTGCGCCTTTGAGGATTTTATCTACATAAGTTGCGGCGCGGCGATCCAAGTCGGTTAAGTTCACTCCGTACGACATAAGGCCTCCGACCTCCACCGCTCGTGCACTTTCATGTATTACCGCTAGACGGTTCTTGATGGCGAGTTCTACAGCCTCCTTCCGCTGAAAATTGGTTGTAGCATTAGACGTCATTATAAGAACCGCGTCAGCACGCGCCCCCACGGCAGCTCTGAAGGCAGGTTCAATGTCGTCGAAGCTGAGCACGTCGTGGTATTTGACCTGCACTCCCAAAACCCCCGCCGTAAGCTCGACCTCTT
>JAICQI010000179.1 GCA_025937955.1 Pyrinomonadaceae bacterium | reverse complement strand
GGTTTTCCCAAGCAGCCTTAATGGCGGCTTACTGCTGTCGCGAGATCATCTGTTGCGCTGCGCCCCGGTCCGCGTCGTATTTGTTTGGGTAGTTTATTTTGATCCAGTGCCCACCGTAATACGCACCATATGGTCCGTCGAAATTGCCGCGATGTTTTTTAATCACGAAGTACATACCCTTCGGAGTCTTGTTGTCTCCTTCGACGAGCTTTTGACCCTTGCCTTGACCAAAACTCACGTCGTACTCCTGATTCAAGACACCCCCATGATAGAACCTCGCTTTGTAACTTTCCTGATCGACGACGATCAGCTTCGCTTCTTTCTGGGGCACGAAGAGTTTGCGGTGCTCGTTAATGAACTCGCTGGGCTTGGCATAATGTTCCTTCACCCATGCTTCGTTCTTGCCATTTGACGACGGCCAGTAAGTTGGCGAGAGGCTGTCGTCCCAACGCAGCTCCAGGTGCAGGTGCGCTGCGAAGAGTTTGTCGGGATCCTGGCCGATAGTTGCGATTACCTGACGGCGCTGCACGACGGCGCCTTCATTTACCTTGATCTGGTTAAGGTGAGCGTAGAGTGAAATGATCTTGCGGTGCTCGTGGTTTTCGTAGAAGTGATGTTCGATGGTTATGACATTGCCCCACAAGCGGCCGCAGTTTTGAGCAAACGTGACGCGGCCATTCGCGACTGCATGAACGTCCTGACCCAGATCGGTATTGCCGCCGCCGTTACCATTCCAGTCCTCGCCTGTGTGAATGCCGAGCTCATAGTTTTCTGCGAAGTGAGTCGCGATGCGCCAGCCGTCATATTCGATCCCGGTCGCGGCGTCCTTGTATCGACCTCTGGCGTTGGCGTCGCCCACCGGAAAATCGAAACCGTCAGCTGGCGGGATGTCTGTGTTTAGATAAGCGTCGAAGACATTAGGCGAACGGCGCTGCTGAGGTGATGAGTTACTGGAGGTGGGCCGCTGGCATGCTTGAACGCAGACAATGACGGCAATCAGAACGGCCGGTGAGAAATGTTTGAATCTCATCATTGGAGCGTGAGACGCTTGATTCTTACTCCGTATCAGATTGCACTCCATGAAAGAGTTCGAGTTTACAGCAATAAACTTGATTTTAAGCAGTCCAAGCACGGATGATTACGGCGGTAACTCACCACATGGCTTTGTAGTAGCCTCGGCTCGATCGTCGTGTGCTGCCACACTCGCAGCTTTCCCTGACCGAAGGAGATTGGAGGACTAATGACAAACAATACTCCGAAGAAGGTGCTTTGGTGGCTTTGCCTGCTCGTCGCCCCAGCCGTGCTGATTGCTATCGAGTTGTTTCACCCGGCGGGCTTCACTCAAAACCCCGGCATGTACGAGTATCTCTACAAACCTGAGCCGTACAACCCGCAGTTTTCTGCTCTCGGCTATTTCGGGCCGCAATGGTGGTTTACCCTTCACATGATTCAGACGCCAATGGTGGGCTTGGTTGCGGTTGGTCTATGGTTATTAGCAGACAAGGTTGCTTCTTCGGAAGGCTTGGCAGCAACGATATTTGCCTGGCTCTCTCGTGTCGCAACGTTCGTTTTCCTTATCTACTATACAGCCCTGGACTCAATTGGCGGCATAGGGCTTGGCAAAACCATCGAGATAACAGAGCAGCTCGCCCGCGAAGGAAAATTGACACCAGAGCAAGTTATGGGAGTCGCACAGGTCTTGAACCGAACGTGGACTGACGCGTGGGTTGGCGGGGTCGGATCCTTCATCAGTTTGACAGGCTCCTGGGCAGTATTCGCCAGTGCGCTGTTGCTTGCGATTGCTTTGTTCCTCACGGAGAGGGTGCCTTGGCCGGCTCTGATTCTGCTGGTGGCATTCGGCTGGGAGCTTCAAGTCAGCCATACCATGCCCCACGGGCCAATTGCCTTCGGTCTGCTTATAATCTCCGCCTTCTGGATCTGGTGGAGTGGGAGGCGACGATCATTGGAGCACGTTTCACACGAATGACGATGGCTGGCAATAGAATCGGAATGGAATTCCAGTCAGGAGTTTAATATGCAAGTCGGAATTGTTTTGACTACAGCCGCATTCACGTTACTTATCCTCGCCCTGCCCCCAACTAAAAGGGCCCAGTCGACGACAATTAGCGCACCCTCGAATCAGTCGAACGAATCGCAGAAGAAACCGCGCGAGGCCCACGAGTATGACCCAAACGCGAGGATGGGGATGTACTTCGCAGTAATGTGCGAGTTGAGCAGTGCCAACGGACAAACAGAGGAAGCCAGGGTCTATGCTGAGAACGCGATAACGTTCCTACAGAATCCAAGCGACGACTTCGAATTCTATGCGAAGGGTGCAGCGTATGTTGTACTTAAAAATTATGACATGGCGCTCGCCAACTTCGACCAGGTCATACAACAGGACCCGCAAAAAATCATCGCATACATTCGTCGGGGCCGCCTTCATTTCCACAGAGGCGATTTGGCGCGCGCGTTGGCCGACTTCGACAAGGCGATCCAATTAGAGGCTGGGAGAAGTGCCGGTATTGAGCAGAGCAAGGTATCTTCCAAAAGAGAAAAAGATCCCTCACCCGGCGACATCCAACGCGATCCACGTCCGTGGTTCGAAAATTTTAGCGCTGGAGCTGCTTACATCGATCGCGGCAGAACTTATATTCAGCGAGATGACAACGACCGTGCGATCGCAGACTTCACTAGAGCCATCGAATTAGATCCCGAAGGAGCCAGCGCCTACAACCTTCGAGGCGTTGCTTACGCAAATAAACTTGATTTCGACAGCGCCATTGCTGATTTCGATAAGGCCATCCAGTTTGATCCGTTACTAAATAACGCTCACTACAATCGAGGTCTTGCTTTTTCCGCAAAAGGCGACAAGGCTCGCGCTCGTGCCGACTTCGCAATCGAAGAACAACTATATCCGCACCAGTCGAGTGGCTCCCAGTCGAGCAGCTACCAGTCGAGTGGCTCCCTCAACATCTTAAACGGGCGGGCACTGAAGCTGGTCACGCCAACTTATCCGGCTAAGGCAAGGAAGGCTCGCGCTTCAGGCACAGTGGTGGTGAGAGTACTGATTGACAAAGAAGGGAAAGTGATAGCCGCCACTGCTATCGGCGGTCATCCTTTGCTTATGGACGCAGCCGTTGAAGCCGCAAAGAATTCTCTTTTTTCACCAACACTGCTCGCCGGCAAGCCTGTAAAAGTGGACGGCGTGATCCAATACCACTTCGTTCAGCGATGAAGAAGCGAATCATCACGCGTTTTGAACCGATTGTTTCTCATGGCAGAGTGGCTGGCGGACAACGGGAAAGCTACTCTGAGTAGAGAAGCCTTCTGCGAACAGTTTGCAAGTGGCAGCAACTACTACTTCATGGCCGCACCGTGACAGCAGCACCCGTCCCAGCAATCGCTCCAACCGGCGTTTCCGACCCACTTTGCATTGCGGATGCGAGCGTGGCGTAAACGTTAGTCCAGGCTTCTTCAACGTCAGGTGTGAAGGCTTCGCCCAAGCCTTTCCGCAGCGTCCACAGAAGCGCCTGTCCCACGGTGTCGTAGTCTTTGTCGCGAACCCCATAGCTGACGTGTCGTGTGCCGAGTGATCGGACGACTGGCAGAAGTTGCTCCATCCGGTCAAGACTGTTGACCGCAAGTCCGAGCATTTGCATTAGTTTGCGTCCTTGCTCGCTAAGATTTCCTTTAAAGAGCAATTCCAGATCCGGGTCGAGTTCGAAGAGTCGTGCGTAGAAGAGTTGGGCGGCGGTCTCAGCGATCGGGGCGACCTGCCTAAAGCTATCTTGCACTAATTTGATCTGTTCATTGTTCATGATGACATCCTCCTGATTTAGTCCGCCCACTCAACGGCTCGTTTATTAAGGCGTAAATCATTCGCGATTTGGCTCATCACCGGGCTTTAAAAAGCAAAATACTACCCGTGGCCCATGGGTGGAATTTGCGAGGTGCGGAGGGTAGACTCCTCTTACTGCGACACGAAATGACCAGAGATGATCATAACTAGTAGTGCTTTTATGCGGCGTGGTGGCTTGCTTTAAGCATCCTCAACCACGCCAACCTCAACTATGGAGAATAAAACTAATGGCAACAACTAAGACAAAGAAGCGAGCAGCAAAAAGCTCGGCAAAGACGACGAAAACCGCTCAGGCCGTTCACCCTACCCGAAAAATGATCATGTGGGTCAACCACTTTGACCTGTTACCCGGCGATTCAAGTGTGACGACATCATTCAATGCGGTTAACTCTGGTGTTGGAGGTGGCCTGACGGGCCTGGTCATTCAATCCAGCACAACAGGAGAGAACGCACAAGGAGGTGGCAACAAGGTGGTCCACATGGGTCTGCAAGTACCTCCCGGTTATTCGATTCGTGGCGTGCGCGTGTGTTATGAGTTGTCCAGTAAGAGAAGCTTCATTAGCCAGATTCGGCTGGCCCAGGTTCAAACACCACCGCAAAGTGCGACTGTGCTGTTGGACGACGGAACGGACCAAACCAATCCAGGACCAATCTGTGTGGATAGCGCACCGGCGAACGTCGACCCTCGTGCTGGCGAGGTGCTCCTGAGCTTGCGCGTTAACTTCGGCAACACTGCGGACAAGATCGTAGTTCGTGCCCTGGGGTTACATCTCAATCCATTGTGATTAATCGTCGGGAGCATTAATCGTAACAAAACGGCACTTCGATCATTTCGAAGTGCCGATTTGTTTGTCCTTACCTCTTAAGGGCCGCGCAGTCACACCGGCGGGGCCCGCAGCGCCCAGGCGTTACTCCGGCTGCACGTGGTCGATAGTCATTTCACCTGCCTCGACAAGTTGGACCAGTTGGCCCAGGTCCGGATCCTTTATTTCCAACGCATAGCGGATTAGCGATCGGGTTTTCCCCGGTATCGAACTGTTAGTTATAAGTAATCGAGCGCGTCGTTTAAGAGAAGCGTCGATGGTGTGAGATTTTTCTTTGCGCAGTGTTAGGCTACTATAAGTGGCCATGATCTTCATCCTTTCGTTAGAAGGTTGAGGTTCAAGGGTCGGCGTTGTGTTCGCTTCACAAGTCGGCCCGCTTCTTTGGTGGGATCACGCCACTCTAGCGAATGGATTTTCGCTTGTCATCAGATTAATTCGACCTTCTCTCGCGGTGCGAATATGAAGAATAGAGCTGCGGTTGTTTTTCAGTTTTTTATCCTCTTATTACTTGCGGCAAAAACTGTCGGGGCGTGTCAGTGCCCTGACGCAGACGATACAGTTCTCGACAAATTCGAAGACGCACGATTTGTCGTAATCGCAAGAGTGCTCGCCGTTGAGAAGCTGCCCGAAACAGTTCATACAAGGATGGTCATCGAAAAAGTTTATAAGGGGACCTTGAGAGTGGGCCAGGAAATGATCTTTGGGGAAGGCGAGCGCGGAAGTTGCGTTGAGGATTTCGATCAAGATGAGATTGGCACTAAGTTCTTGTTCTATCTTAAGTCAAAGGAGAAAACTCCGACCGTTTGGTATGCCGATCGTTGTGGAAATTCAATACCTTTGCCGGGTTTCGATACCAATCACGTGAATGATGCCGCGGATGATTTATTTTACCTTGATAAAATGAACAAAGTAACAGGCAAGACGAGGATTTCGGGTACGTTGATTTCTTATCAATCGTCACCAACACATAACCGAACGGATTTCAAAAAAGTTGCTGCTACAAAAGTCCGCCTTATCGGAGAAGAAAAAACCTATGAGACCGTAACCAATGAAGACGGTGTTTACGAGATCTACGACCTTCCTCCGGGGCGATATACAGTTGAACCAAAAACTCCAAAAGGTTGGGCCATCGAGAATCCGTCTGCATACGGCGGCGGTGGTTCGAGTAGCAGAGAAGACAGCGAGCATTTTCAACTAACCCTAAAAAAAGGCAGACACGCTTATTTCGACTTCTTTTTCATAGTAGATACCAGGATTCGCGGCCGGGTTTTGAATCGATTTGGCAGCCCGATGAACAGTGTCTGTGTGAGTCTCATCCCAACTGAGGGCAAGGTCTCGGAATATTTCAAGAGGATTGATTGCACAGAAGGGGAGGGAACTTTTGAAATCGACGAAATCCCATTTGGGAGTTACTTCATCGTGGTCAACACAGACGACAAGATAACCGCTAATCAGCCGTTTCGCCGTTTTTATTATCCGAATGTCTATGAACGCGAAAAGGCACAGGTTGTGACGATTGTTGAGGGTGATGATGCAAAAGCAATAGACATTTATGTTCCAGAGATGAGGGAAGTCGTCGACATTGAAGGATTCTTTGTGTCAGCAGATAGAAAGCCTGTTACAAGAGCGCGCATTTTTTTTAAGGCAGAGAAAACTGATGAACTGACCGACGGCGATGCTTTTGCTATAACGGATGCAAACGGAAAATTTTCACTTAGAGTCTTGAAAGGTTTGAAGGGCAAGCTTGTCGGCGAAGTTTGGTTGGATGAGAACGAATTCACAGAGTGTCCCCAGGTTGTGGCTTCACTCAAAAAGAACGGGGAAGGCGGCTGGGAAGAGCAGAAAACAGATGCGGTCGAACTTCAAATCCAGGGCACTGTAGACAACATGGAACTGAGGCTTCCATTCGCAAGTTGTAAGGGCAGGAAAATAGTTTCCCGGATGAAGGTAGATTGAAGGTCAGGATCCGACTGGCGAACTAAAAGACTCACAACATGCCGACAAAAACCGCCAAGGAAAAGGATTTGTGAGCTAACCCCCATAGTGATATATACACGGCCTTCGACATAGAAACACAAGGAGGTCACTCACGATGACAAAGTCGAGAGGATGGAGATCACTGCGTTATCGACTGCTAGCGCTCGCTGCATTGGTGATATGTCTGACATCATTACTGGTTTCTGCGACTAGCTCACAATCGACTTGCTGCCAGAAATGCCTGGAGAGATTCCAGCAATGCGATTCGCCGGACTTTATCTGCTGCCAGATTTATACCTCTTGTATACAGCAATGTGCAGGCGGATGCCCGAGCTGCCCTAACTAATAAAGCAGCAGCCGGAAGCATCTTGTAGAAAAGGTCCGAGCAAATCGGTTCTGTTTTAAACGTAAATCCGCAGTCGTGCGGTTTGCAGTGAGACTGCGCTTACTGATGCGGGTCCGCTTCTTACTTGCTTTTAATCAATCTCTCACCAAGGAGAATGGCGGAGCTATCAACCGTGTCTCGCCCACGGCTACGGCGGTTCCGCAGCGCAGCTCGGTCATGAAGCTGCAATATCAGGCGTATTTGAATAACGCTGCCAGACCGGGCCAGACCCATGAATCACCTTACCGTGAGATGGCGCAGGGTTATCTGGACTGGATCAATAAGTTCTATGCTGACGTGTACACTGCTATGGGTGGTACGCCTGACCCGCAGAAAGACCCGAGCGGTACTGTTGATGCCTGTTACTACAACTATCCCGATAGTGTGCTTGGCACTCACGCCGACCAGAAAATAGATCAGGCAATGTGGTTATATTTTCTGGACAACTTCCGCCGACAACGCGCGTAATCTGACTTAACGTCAAGTGCCATTGGGATCCGGAAAGCTATTTTCACCATCCGCAATCGATTCTGTCGAATTGATATTGTTATTCTTTCAGCCACTCGCGGCGTAGAAGTCCGTAGAAGAAAGCGTCCTGGATTTCGCCGTTCACGTGCCAACGCTCACGAAGAAAACCTTCACGCTGGAAGCCTAATCTCTCGAGCGTGCGAATTGAGGCAGCATTGCGTGGATCGACGTCGGCTTCGAGGCGGCGCAATTCCATTACTTCGAAAGCGTGTGACACCAGGGCTGTTAGTGCTTCGTTCATGTAGCCTCTGCCCCAGTGCGCGTGGGCCATCGCGTAACCGAGCTCGGCGCGGCCATTGTCTAGACTGAGGTTGAAGAGTGTCGTCGTGCCGATGACGGTATCGGAGTCGCGCAAAGCGAGTCCCCATTTCAACATTGTCTCGCTCTCGTTGCCTTCGGCGATCTCGCGCTGCAAATCTGCTGCGGCCTCTCGATCGGGGAGTGGCGCGGAGCTCCAATAGCGCATCACCTGCGGACTGGAAAAGATCTCGTAGAGGCTGTCGATGTCGTCTTCGGAAATCCAACGCAGCACTACGCGCGGGGTGGTGATGATCGGGAGTGTTTTTGAATCCATGGGGCGGGATTATAGCGTGGGCGCCTCCAGGGAGGCGCCCCAAATCAAAACTTACTTATCGTCGTCAGGTGGGATGGCGAGTTGCTGGCCGACCTGGATCTTGTCCGGGTCATTCAACTTGTCGCGATTCGCGTAGAAGATCCGCATGTACTCGTCCGAATCGCCGTAGAACTGTTTACTGATCTTTGAGAGAGTGTCCCCACTCTTCACTTCATACGTCTGACCTCCGCCGCCCTGGCCGCCGCCTGCGGCTGCACCCATCGCGCGGCTGGTATCGACCGAAATGTCGGCGGTGATGTCATCCTGGTTTGGACTGACGAGCTTGACCTGATCCCAGAATTTGTTCTTCGCCTCTTCCGACGGTGCGATCGCGCGGATGAAGAGCTTGTTGTCTTGCACATGCAGGTTCTGAAATTGGATCCGTTCATTGTCGGCTGTGGTGAGAACCGTCTGATATTTTTGTTTAAGCTCGTTGAAGCGTTGCTGCGCACCTTGCTGCTGCTCGGCGTCCGAAGCGCCGCGTCCGAACATCTTGTCAAAGAGTCCCATGATAATTTCCTTTCGATATGCAGTGATTAAGCCTGTAGGGGAATACCGGGGAACTTACGCAGGGGATGAGATGATACTACTGGATTCTTTGCAAAAATATGTGTTCTTTGCTCCCGTAAGAACAAAGAACACACATTTCCTATGAGCACCACAACCCGCTCGCCAGTGTCGACGAACTGATCTGATTGCACTTGCCCGGACCGGGGTTACCAGTCGTTCCGCATTCGCGGCAGATCCAGTGGTTGCCCTGGTTGTCGCGGAAAACATCGCGGCACGTGCCGGCGGAGAACTGCGTCCAGCAGCCCTCAAATGTCCAATTGGCCGGCGGGGCGGACGATTCCTTTGTGGTCGTGGCGGCTACGTTATTACCTGTAGGTTGTGCCACGCCAGAGGTGAGAAAAAGAGTAAAAAGAATTAGCGCGACGGCTAAGAGTTGAATTCGGCGCAAAGTCATCAGACACATCTCCTTTCTGGTCACGTTGAAAGTTTACGGACGCCAGCGATCGGATCCGGTGAGTAATCGTCGGCCCGTCTGGACACGCAGGACGGCTGAATGTTTGGGAGTTAAGTTTCGCACAATGGGGGGAGGAGGGTGTTAAGGTGTTAGGGCGTTAGGGCGTTGAGGCGTTGGGGCGTCGGGCGTTTGGCGTGCTGATCGGAGAGCCGCGTGCGTCGGGCCGGCACTAATACCTTCCCTCTAACTTTCCGACAATCTGTTGTATGAACAGGTTGGTGGTGTTTGTCGCGTCGGCTCTGGCGTGCAT
>JAICQI010000557.1 GCA_025937955.1 Pyrinomonadaceae bacterium | reverse complement strand
TACACGCGAAAACAAGGCGAGGGCTCACGCGAAAATATCCGCAGCGGACTCAATGATTTCAATTTCAAATCAATTACCAACTTCAATACAAATCACGCCCTCACAACGCGCTTCAACTATTACGGCGAGGACTCAAACGTTACTTATTCCGGCCTGCGAGAAAACGAATACAGAGCCAACCCGCGGCAGAATCCGTTTCGCAATGATTTCTTCTACGGCGATCGTTTTGGCGCTTCACTAACACACGCGTTCATCATCAACCCCGACGTCGTGCTGACAACAAACCTTTACGGTTCCTACTTCAAACGGCACTGGTGGCGTCAATCTTCGAATTCTAACGAGCGCCCTAACGATTCCGCTGATCCTCAGTGCGGCGGAATGGCGAACCTGAATACAACGTGCGGCAACCAGGGACGTTTGCGCCGTTACATATTTGGGGGAGTTGAGCCTCGTCTGCGAGTTAACAAACAATGGTTTGGAGTTCGCAACGAGCTGGACCTTGGTTTTAGAGCACATTTCGAAGATCAGGAACGACGGCAGGAGAACGGCGATCGTCCGACCTCTCGAACCGGTGTGACAGTCGAAAACAATGAACGCCGCAATCAGGCCTACTCCGGCTTTGTGCAGAACCGGTTTATCTTCAGCGATTGGACCATCACTCCGGGCTTGCGAGTTGAGCACGTCTCGTATCAGCGCACCAATCGTCTGCTCAACGTGAACGGCGACACCAAGATCACTCAGCTAATACCCGGTTTGGGCGTTTCATACAGTCCCAATGAGAAGCTCGATCTCTTTGCCGGAGTACATCGTGGTTTTGGGCCGCCGCGGACTGAAGACATCATTAACAATACAACCGGTGGCGTCGTCGATCTCGATCCTGAATTGAGTTGGAATTACGAAGTGGGAACGCGCACGAGATTCAGTCCGGCTGTTCGGCTCGACGCAACCTTCTTCCGAATGGATTATGAGAACCAGGTCGTGCCTGCCAGTTTAGCGGGAGGCATAGGATCCGCATTCACCAACGGCGGACAAACTCTGCATCAGGGTATCGAATTCGTTGCGGCTGTTGATACCGCACCGGTTCTGCGACGCCGGTATAACCTTTACTTCCGCGCTGCTTACACGTTCCTGCCGATTGCGGAGTTTCGTGGCGCGAGGTTTAGCACGATCACACCAACCAGAAGCGTGACCGGCAATCGCCTTCCCTATGCACCCGAAAATCTTCTGACCGCCAGCGCCGGCTATGCGCATACTAGTGGGCTGGATGCTTTTATCGAAGGTGTGTATGTCGGATCTCAATTCGCCGATGATTTAAATAGCATCAATCCGATAAATGCGAGCGGACAAACCGGACTCATTCCGAGCTATACAATCTGGAATGCTACGGTCAATTACAACGTCGAGAAATGGCGTACCACTTTCTTCGTGACGACGAAGAATATGTTTGACCGGCTATACATTGCCGACAGAGCTCGCGGCATCCTGCCCGGACCGCAGCGGGGTATCCAAGCCGGAATGAAATTCAGGTTCTAACTTATTGCCACGGGACAGTTCGGAAAACTGTCACATTTAGTATTCCCAACCCTCGGCCAACCTGTTAAGGTAAAACTCGTCAGTGATCTTCGTTGATCCTGACGAGTTATGCCCCGCTTGTCTGCGCCAACCGCCTTTCAAGATCAAGTCGCCTCACCTGCGAAGACTATGTTCCCAGTCGAGAGAGCTTTGCTAATCATTAACCAGTCGGCAGGAACCGGCTCGGGCGAGTCTGTCGGAGAGCAGTTGAGTTCGCTTTTCAGGCAAAATCTGGATGGACTCTCACAGGTAAAGGTCGAATCGGTCAGCAATCACGCTGATGCCCGTGCTTGCGCCGCAGGATTCATGTCGGAGTCGGAAGCGCCGGCCCTGATCGTCGCCGGAGGTGGCGGCGGAACGCTGCGCGCTGTTATCGAAGGCATTTGCGACACACGCCTTTTAGCTGAACTACCTGGGCCAGAGCTTGTGCGCGTCGGCGCGTTGCGGATGGGCTCAGGTAACGTGGTGGCCAAACAATTCGGCGTGCCCAGCGAGCCTGTATCCGCTCTTGATGGTTTACTAACGAACCTGAAGGCCGGGCGCACAGTTCCATGTTGTGTGATGCGCTGTGAGACCTGGACCAACCCAGGGGAGTCTAAGATCCATTATGCCGTCACGATGGCAGGATTAGGTCAGTTCGGCCGCATCCCGTCTGATCTTGCGCGCTGGCACGCACGGCTTCCTGCACTTCGTAAAATCGCAGCGTGGTCGTTTGGCATCGAAAAAGTTAATAACGTCGAATACGCACTCGCATTTTTGATTCGTTCCCTCACCTGCGTGCTATTTCGTAGCCGCGCAGAGACTGTCGAGATTCCAAATCATGATCATCCAGAACGGTTTCGACTACTGTCGGGAGTCGTAATGAACTTTCCGTTTGCTGCTCTTCCTTTCAAACCTGCCGTAGCAGTTGAAGACGAAGCCTTGTCGGTTTATTTGATTCCGCTTAGGCTGCCGCCGCACACGCATCGCATCAGAATAGAAAAAAACCAGCCTTTTGAAATTCGTTTTGTCGATCGGGACCAGGTGGAGTTTTTTCTGGATGAGGACCCGGTGACGACTTACAAACAGCTCCGACTGGAAGTTGCCGGTTCAATCGCGTTTGTACCTGGTCCTGATTATCAAGGAGTTTCAGCATGAGTCTGCATGTTTGTGTTTTAGGCATCGATGGCAGTGGCAAGAGCACCGTAGTCACTACGCTGCCTGCTGTTCTCGCGGCAGAGCACGGCCTGGTTGTGGGTTCGGCGAGTGACTCGTTTCGCATTGCTGCGCCGGACCAGGATCACCTGGCGTCGGGTTTTTGTCCTGATGGTCTTCCTATCGCCGCCCGTCTCTCGCTGAGACTCAAGCGCTTAGCGAAAAGACTTGTGGACCACCCTAAACTCTACGCCGTCTTCAAGCTCGCCCACATGCTTACACAGGACAGCGCGGCAGAAGCTCTGGTCCGGCGGCACGGCGCCAACGTTTTCGTGAGCGATGGAAACGCCTTTCTATCTGCCACAGGTCGCGCGAGTAATTATTTGCGCGCGGCCAGCGAAGACGATCAGGCGAATGCGTCTGCTCCCGAAGCGAAAGATCTTCAGGCTGTTTTCTCTTACATTCTCGACGAGAAACCCGTGTCCGCGGAGAGCAGTCAAAGACTGCCCTCACTTCGCAAGGCTCAGCTCATCTACAAACTCACCAAACTGTTGCGACTACGTACTGCATGGCTGCCTGACGTCGTGATCTTTCTCGACCTCTCGCCTGAACTGGCTCTAGCGCGAATCAAATCGCGCGGGAAGAAAATTGACAGGCATGAGAACCTCGCCGATCTGACGCAGGCGCGCGAGATGTATCTCAAGACACTGCAGGCATTTCAAGCGTACCGCACACCACAGTCTGTGCATGTGATCCCTGTCGATGAGTTATCACTCGGCGAGACTCTGCAAGCCGTCAACGAAGCACTGAAACCGCACCTGCGCTCCGCCAGTTTTGCTAATCAGATCTCGACCTCACCACTTGGCACGACGGATCTTGCAGATGAGACGATTCGCGTCAAGACTCTTAACCATCGCTATCTTTTTCGTTACCTGTTACTGAAATGCTTCAGCGGCGCATGGCGCGAGCCGACGTTCTTCTTTTCAAAACTGGGGCGGCTGTTTTTGAAGGAAGGTTACTCTGCCGGCGTGATGCGCGCGATCTACGATCGCGACGAGAAACAATACGGCTTACTCGATCGCGTCTTCCTCGAATACTCACTTCACCGCGCGGTCTATGATCGGCTGCAAATTCTTGTTAGCAGGATCGAGCCTGAGCTCGAAGCGCGCCTTGCAACTGGTGACGAGCTTCGTATCTTCACTGCTCCGAGCGGTTTTGCTTATGATCTCTTCCGACCGCTGGAAGCAATCGCACAGCGCGATCCTGAAGCGATGAAGCGCGTGCACGTAACGGCGGCTGACCTTGATCCTCACGGGGTGCTGCAGGAAGAGTTGACTGCTCGGGCACAGCGACTCGGAATTCGTTTCACATTTCATCGAGGCGATATCACTGGCGCGTCGTTGCTCGAACGTCTCGCGGAAGCGGGGCCTTTCGACGTCGCGCTTTTCGTAGGGCTTTCGAGTTGGCTGCCGAAGCCGCAAACGCTGCGACACCTCGCGTGGTTGCGTAAGAACCTGGCCGAGGATGGTCTGCTCGTCACCGATTGCTTCACACCCGAAGCGTACGCACTCTCCGGCCGATACATCGGATACAAAGCTAACTACTACACACCCGATGTGTACAAAGCGATGCTCGACTTCTGCGGCTTTGACGGATTGAACGCCGACGTCGAGTCTGGCCGCGACCACATCAATCACGTTCTTATCTTGACAGTTGTAGGGGTGGGCCACCGGGGGCCACCCAGCGTAAGAGGGTGGGTTTGCGTGGGGGGGGGCCCGGGGGGGCCCCCCACAAAAATGAAGATAATAAGATTGTTTTTTTGGTTGGGGGCCCAGTAGAAGT
>JAICQI010000382.1 GCA_025937955.1 Pyrinomonadaceae bacterium | reverse complement strand
TTTGAACACACGGGACTCGCGACCGCGCCTGAGTATCCGGCGGAGATCATCGCGATGATTCGCGAACGAACGGCGAAGATGAGTCTGGGGCCGTTGTTCTGGACGCCGACAGTGCAGGGGCTTTTGAACTACGAGTACGTTCGTGACAATCCCGAGCAGCTTGACGATCCATCGTGGCAAGTTGGACTGCCGCAATCGATTATCGACGACATCAAAGGCTCTCTGAAGAAACCGGGACAGCTCGGTTACTACCAGATCACGCCGCTGCGTCGTCCGACACTCGCGCGCAAGATCTCCCAACTCTCTGAATCAGGCGTGGTGCTCTTGATTGGCACCGACAGCGGCATCCCCATGAACTTCCACAGCCAAACCACATGGCGCGAACTCGACGCCTGGGTCAACGCCTTCGGCATCAACCCCATGACCGCCATCCGCGCCGCCACCTACTGGCCCTCAGTCGCCATGAAAGTCTCCGATCAAGTCGGGACCATTACCGAAGGCAAGTACGCCGACATCATCGCCGTCCGCGGCGACGTGCTGCGGCATATCAATCTCCTGCAAGACGTCGATATCGTGATCAAGCACGGGCGAAGATGGAAGTAAGCCACAAAAAGGCACAAAAAGCACAAAAGATTCATGCTTAAAGCTCTCGTGAATCGGCGGCGCCCTCGTGCGGCAAATGTTTGCTTTTGCACGCTCGCGATTCATGCGCCGTACCGGCGGAGGGCAAGGCTACTCGTCAGGGATGTACCGGAAGTGCCGTGGATTGTGTTGACTGATGAGCCGGATGACTTTGCCGGATTGCCAGTACGCGCGATTCGTCATGCGCCCACTGGTCCAATGGCGATAGATTTTTTGACAAAGTTACCGGTGTTTGGAAATGGAAGAGGGCAACCAGCCTATCACGATAAGCGATTTGCCCTGGAGGCGGCCTTGAAAGAGTTTGATACCGCCGTTTTTCTTGATGCGGATACGCGTTTTAGCTCGGTGCCCAAACTGCCGCGACTGCCGGCTGGCATTTCGGTTACTCGAGCGGTGAAAGCAAGCATTGCGGACCATTTGAGTCGTTGGGGGACGCACCGTAAGACGGTTTTTGAAGAACTGGCTGTACATCTCACGGGTACGACCGAAACGCTTAAGTCGGCGCGTTGGTGTAGCGAAGCGTTGTTTGCCATTACGAAGGATGGGACTGAGTTGAGGTTCTTCGAGGCTTGGGCGCGCGCGGCTGAGTTCCTGCAAAGCAAGGAAGTGTTTTCAGGTGAAGGCGGAACCATCGGGCTGGCTGCGGCGTGCGCGGGCTGGACCGTGAATTACGACAGCCTCAACAAACTCGCAGCTTCGACGCAACACGAAGGACGCGGACCAAAATCCGGGGCCGCGGATTAACACGGATGGTTTACGGATAAAATCCGGATCTAATCCGCGTTATCTGCGTTACCTACAATCCACCGCCATTGCTGATTGGACCAGGGTTTCGCGCACGGTAAGACGTCGCCCACAGCTTTCACAACCTCCGGCCACTTTTGCGTGTCGTAATCGTCGCCGGATAACCAGCCGCCCGGTTTAACTTTCGGGAGCCACGCCTCGATGTCGGCTTTGACACTCGCGTAGTCGTGTCGCGCGTCCAGGTGGACCCAGTCGAGTGATGCGTCGCCGAATAATCGCGAGGCACTGACGGAGTCCGAAATTATCAACACGATCTTGTCTCCGAACCCGCAATCCAATACGTTCTTGTGCAACGTGCCGGCAAATGTACCACCACCATTCTGGACCGCACCGGCGTGATAATCCTGGCTACGCCAACCCTCGGGACCATTGCCACGACAAGTGTCGATTCCGATCACGCCGATATTCTTACCACTGCGCTCAACCACTTCACCGAGCGAGCAAAGACTACGCCCCAAATACGTTCCAACTTCAACAAAGCGGCTACCGTCAGGAAACGAGCTCACTGCCTCCTCCTGCGCCGAACGCCAGTGAAACCAGCCATCGATCTCATACCAGTAACGACGGACACCCAAGCGCCCAAGCAGCGACTCGCCAAAGATCGATCGCAGCGCGTCGTAGTGGCGCGACGAGTAACTCGCTACGAAGTTCTTGAGTCCCATTGCTTATCGCAAATGCGGAAACGGTTCGTCGGGCGCGCGCTTGTTGAGGAAACGGCTCAACTCCGCCCAACCATCTCCTTTTTCCCACGACACCACCAATAAATCTTTACCCACTCTGTCGCCAAAATACTCGAGCACTTCACGGTTGTGCTTTTCATATCTCAACGCTGACTTCTCGTAATCCCAGTTTGCCGGTTCAACTCCAAACACCTCGTCCCACCAATGAGGTTTTACGAAACCTTTGTTTCTGATCCCCTCACGCTCGTGGTGGCCCTTCAAGCTCGCAACGTAAGTGGCGGTGTCTTTCCTCAACGTCAGAATGAATTTGCTGTTTGGAAATCTCTGATCCAATTCGCGGTAGATTGCGAACCACGGCCAGTCTTCAAACGCTTCAAACCTCTCCGCCTCCCGAAGTGCTTCGTCAACCTGATTTCTTTTCACTTTCACGGCGAGGTCCATGTCGTACGTTCGGTGTTTGAACCCCAGGCGCCTGAAGCAGTATCCCAACGAAGTGGTCCCGGTTTTCGGAAGACCGATGCCGACAACTTTAGCCGCTCGAACCGGTCTCAGCTGAATCCAATTACTTCGGAGACGATTTTTGATCCTGGTGGCGATCATATCCATTAGCGTGAAGTATCTCTGAATAATAGCTCAACAATGAGGCGACGGTTTTTTCCGGCGCGAATTCCTGCATGCGTTGCTTCGCCGCCTCTGCCATCGTTGCCATACCCGTATCCGTCCACGCGGAGATCATCTTTTCTGCCAACAACGCTGGATCGGCAGGTGGAACGAGGAACCCATTCACACGATCGGTTATCAATTCATCAAAACTCGTCCCGCTCGTGCCGATCACAACTTTACCGAGTCCCATCGCTTCGAGACATGCGTTCGGCGAGTTGTCGATCAATGAAGGCAAGACGATAAACCGCGCTCCAGCGATTACAGGATACAACTGACTGTGCGGCAGATTATCCAGCAGGATCAGACGCGCTGCAGAACTGCCACACAGCGCCCGCGCATAGCCCGCCATCGACGACGCCAGGCTCGTTTCCATGTCCCTACCGATGCACACGACATACGCATCCGGACATTGATTCAAAAACCGCGGCAACGCTTGCGCCAGCGTGTGGAAACCTTTGTGCAACTGAAACCGGCCGAAATAGAGCGCGTACTTCTTGCCCTTAAGATACTGTTCATACACTGTGTGGTCCCACTCACGCGTTTCAACATAAAACGGCGTAGGAATCACTCGCGCGTCCCGCACTTTAGCTTTCTTCGTCAACGTCTTCTGCATTGCATTACTCGGAGCAAAGACGTTTCGCGTCAGTTTGTATTGCAGTCCTTCCAGACACTCGATTATCGCGGAGTCGAGATTTCGTTTTACGCCGTCAATGTCATTCCAGGCCGGCTGATACGAAGAAGCCCTCACGACATGCGCCGAACGCAGAAACGGAATCGAGAACAGCCCGCAAAAAGAGTAATTGGGATACTGGATCAAGTGAAACGGGTGTTGCCGATGGAGTTGTTTGAGTTTGCGAAACGCCTGTGTGCTGAAGTTGAGCCAGTGCAGCGTAGTCGTTAACGAGTAGCGCGTCACGCGATTGAAGGCGTGCCACACAGGCTTGAGCATCACGCGGTGCACCATCACGCCTTCGTGATCGAAATGATCTTCATTTTTCAGAGACAGTGTGACGACGTGAACGTCATGACCGCGATCGGCGAGGAGCTTCGCGATACGATTGATGTAGTTGGCTAAACCGCCATCGAAGTGGTCTTCGGTGACGTATTCGGGTGTGGCGAATGCAATCCTCAGTATTTCCGGCATCCACAGATTACACAGATGAAGCCCACGGATGTTGTCCGTTGCGCGAGATGTCGTGGCCATTACCGGCGACACGCGAGTAAGTGCTTACCAGCACGGAAAGCACAGCCTCGGGCGCGAACAATTTGAGATACCGCGCGCGCGCGGCCTGGCCCATCTGTTTGCGCAGCGCCGGATCTGATGCGAGGCGTTGCATTGCTTCAGCCAGTGCTGCGCTGTCTCCCGGCGGAACGAGAATGCCAGCATCAGGCGTAAGCAGATCGGGTGAACCACCGACGCTGGTCGTGATGACTGGCAGTCCGTGCGCCATCGCTTCGATAACACTCTTCGACGTTCCTTCAGCAAACGATGGCAGCACAAAAACGTCGAGAGTGCGCATGAAGGCGCTGCAACCAACCGCGCCGTCATAGGAACCGACAAACTCCCACGATCCGTTGAGCTGCAACTCACGCACGCGCGCTTTAACTTCCTGCATCGCCGGCCCAGTGCCCGCTAAACGCACCAACACATCCTGGCGACGCTGTCGCAACTGCGCCAACGCATCTGCCAGCACGAACGGTCCTTTGCCTGCTTCGATTCGCGCCGCGTATCCGAAGATTGTTTCCCGCCTGCCGTTAGACGCGAGTTTCGCCGACACATTCAGCATCTCTGAATCGTGCGTGATCAGCGGCAACACCGACACTGTCGACAGGAACGGAAAGCGCTCGGACCACTGTCGCGCAAGAATCGGCGATAACGCCGCGACTTCCGCACACAACGGCAAGACCTTCTCGAGTCGTTTGTAATGCGGATCGAGCGCGGGCAGGTAATGCGGCGTTCCCATCTCGTGATAGAGCACGGGAATCCCAGCTGCTTTGCCGGCGCGAATCATCAGCGTGGCGCTCGTGTCGGGTGTGAACACGTGCAGCACATCATAATCAGAACGAGAGAAGTAATCGCGGCAATGTTTGTAGTGAGTTCGCGAGATCAGGTCGATCAGCACCTGCCAGATCCTGCGCAAGCTCGCTTCGGAACGTGGAATCATGAGGAAGAGCAACAAGAAACTCGACAACAACCCGCGCACGCTGCGCAGGATCATGAAGGCAATCGAGCGATTGATAACGTGGACGACAGGAACGCCCGCCTGCCGCAGCCGCCGGTAAAAGCGATCGCTCTCAGAAGGTTTGTATAAGAGGACGACGTCAACTTCATGTCCGGACTGGTGCAAACTAATGGCGTAGCTGACGAGAATCTCATCAGCACCGCTGACCGGCCCATAGAAGTGACCCTTGCAAAGAGCAATCTTCATAGTTTGATCGGGAAACGCAGTGAGTCTACTCGCGGCATATTAACGTAGTCCGCCCAACAACCATAGCACACGGCCGCTCACAACCGTCCGAAAGGGTCGAAAACGAAACGCGTCGAGAATGTTTGCTCTTGCTGATTTGGCGTTGCCTTCGTGAATTGAGTTCGTTGCTTCTGTCATCAGTATCTCATACGCCCGGTCGCGAAACTTCCGGCGCACGTACCGCCGTTTCGTAGACGCCGACGCTCGCGCGCGCGGACGATCGAGAGCCATCTGCTGTACACGCAATGCCTGCTTACAGAGCGCCGCGGAATTCGAACACATCTGTCCCGATTCAGCGACAGCCTTACGGTAAATTGCAACCGGCTCCGCCACGACTGCAACCAGGTGGCGTTCGCTCAGGCGCAGCCACATGTCCCAATCTTCGCTGAGGTCCAAATTCGTGTTGAAACAACCTTCTTTGAGTAAGCTCGACTTGCGCGCGAGCACGGTGGGCACCGGGATGAAGTTATTTTCGAGCAAGTCCCAGAAAACGTCGCCCTGCGGACATTCGAGGGGATAGATCTCACCCGTTGGAAGCTGGCGACGCGCGTCACCAATCAAGGTTTGGCCGTAACACAGCGCGATACGTTCATCAGCGCTGATGGCGCGTAGCTGTTTGTCGAGTGAACCCGGTAGACGCAAGTCGTCATCGTCGAGGAAAGTGATGAACTCCGACGAGCTCTCAGCGATACCAACGTTGCGCGCGTTTGCGAGGCCGCGGTTGGCGCTCAGACGCACGTAGCGAATGCCTGGTATCTGCGCGCAAACTTCAGGCGTATCATCACTCGAGCAATCGTCAACGACGATCAC
>JAICQI010000537.1 GCA_025937955.1 Pyrinomonadaceae bacterium | reverse complement strand
TCCTTATGGGAGCGGGTCAGTACAGGGAGCGGTAGCGACCTGGTCCAACCAGCAGATCAACACAGGTTCAAAATCCTTCGGAAGATTGCATGCCGATCACTGACCCGGTCGCTACCGCTCCCTGTACTGACCCGATCCAAGTTTGATTCGTACTTTTGAGGCAAAGCCCATCCAAGCGAATTAGTTATCAGATCCGTAAATTATGGGGTCATATCAAAGGGTTGGCTCTACAGGTGCTTAAAACTTCGCACACGTTGGGTAAGTTTTCCCATTCCGCGTCTACCCCATTCAGCCACATTGTCAACAGCGCGCCGGAAAATTGGCCCAGGTTGGGCCTGGATGCCCTCAATGCGTCTAAGTCGTGACCTAAGTCACTGTTTTCGTCATTTACAAGCCCTAAAGTCACACGTTATTTCCTCGCAGATCCTGGACTGATTCTTGGAGCAGCTTTTGCTTGAGGTAGAGCGATCCGGCTAAACCGAGTCTGCGCATGAGTGTATTCAAATACAAGACCCTGATTCCCGATATTAAATTCTGGATGGGCATGATTCCTTGCCAGGCCGCTTGCCCAGTGAAAACGGACGCGGGCAAGTACGTCCAACTCATCGCCGAAGGTAAGTTCAAAGAATCCTATCTTACCGCCCGATCTCCGAATCCCTTTGCGTCAGTTTGTGGACGTGTATGCGCTGCGCCGTGTGAGGACGCCTGCCGTCGGGGGAGGATTGATGCACCGATTACGATTCGGGCACTCAAGCGTTTTGTTACTGAGAAGTATGGTGTCGAATCGATGGAACCGGACACGCAGGATGAGTTGCGTGAAGGCACTCGTGACGAAGGCAATAAGAGGCGAGGCCATCTTCCGGTGCTGCAAGAAACTCGCGCCAATGTCGCTCGCGGTCAAAAAGTCGCCGTGATCGGGGCTGGTCCAGCAGGCATTGCCGCGGCGCACGACCTGGCCTTGATGGGCTATCGAGTGACGGTCTTCGAAGCAACGAACCAGGCAGGTGGAATGATGTACCACGGCATTCCTGAGTTTCGTCTTGCGCGCTCGGTCATTGAGAAAGAGATTCAAAAGGTCGTTCAACTTGGCGTCGAGATCATGCTCAATGCGCCACTTAATGAGAAGTTCGGAATCAAGGAACTAAAAGCCGAAGGCTTTGAAGCAGTCTTTCTCAGCGTCGGAGTGCAGAAGGGCCGCGACATGAACATCGAGGGTTCAAACCTCGATGGCGTAATAAAGGCAATCGACTACCTCCTCAATATCAACAACGGTTATCGAGTCAATTTGGGACGAAGAGTTCTCGTCATCGGTGGCGGCTTTGTCGCCTTCGATGCAGCACGCATGGCACTCCGCGCTGGTTTAGAAGCTGGGGGCTCGCGTGAAAGTGGCGCACCCCCGGGCAATGAGGGATTACACACGGCAATAGATGCTGCGCGCACGGCGATCCGAGCAGGAGCGGTAGAGGTTCACATCGCGAGTCTCGAATCATTGGACGAGATGCCGGTAATGCGGACCACGCAGGGACGCGAAGAGTTCGAAGAGGCCGAACGCGAAGGTGTGCACTTCTTGACGCAACGCGGAGCTAAGCGATTCGTTGGCGACAATGGCCGACTCAAAGCCGTCGAATTCATCGGCGTTAAGCGCACCTATGACGACAATGGCCGATTCAATCCCGTTTACGATGCGGAATTCAACGAAACAGTTGAAGCGGATTCTGTGATCCTGGCCATCGGGCAACAGGCAGATCTTTCGTTCCTGACTTCCGAAGATAGCGTCGACTTAACGCCGCAAGGCACCATCAAAGTCGATCCACAAACGTTGGCGACTTCTGCGCCCGGTCTGTTCGCAGGCGGCGACGTTGCTTTTGGCCCACGCAACTTGATTGAAGCAGTGGCCAATGGCAAACGCGCGGCACTTTCGATTGACGACTATTTGCGGGGAGTGAAGACCGACTTGGTGGTAAACCTTCGCATAGAGGAACTACCAACGCGTTCATACCGCCGTCCTGAAGATTATGAAAAATGTGAACGCGAAACTCCGCCGGTGGTCTCACTTGATCGCCGCACCGGAATTTCGGAAGTGGAGACCAGCTACACCGAAGCCGACGCCCGACAGCAAGCCGAGCGCTGTCTCTACTGTCACATTCAAACAATTTACGACGCAGAGAAGTGCGTGCTCTGTAATCGTTGCGTCGATATCTGTCCTGAATACTGCCTTAAGCTCGTGCCGATCGAAGAGTTGGATCTTGAACCGGCAATCCAGGAGAGAGTACTCGAGAGCGAGGGGATGACGCTGACCGGGCCGCTGTCGGCGATGCTCAAGGATGATGAGAAGTGTATTCGCTGCGGGTTGTGCGCAATTCGATGTCCTACGGACGCGATGACAATGGAGGTCTTCTACTATGAGGAAGAAGAAGTTAGGGCTTGAGGAGGTTGCTACATCGTACCCGGCTCCGGAGTCGCCGGATGAGAGTGCGAAGACTGGCGGTGTAAACCTATCACGCCGCAAGCTCATTAGCCGGGTAGGGCTCGGTGCGACACTGCTCGCAATAGGCGGGCAGGCGTATGCGTTCGTTCGCTCACTCGTTCCGAACGTTCTCTACGAAGATCCTAAACGATTCAAAGTCGGCACGCTCGATCAATTCGCCGAGGGCGCCAGGTTCATAGAAGACAAGCGCGTTTTTATCTTTCGCGAGAAAAATACTCTCCATTGTATTTCCGCCACCTGCACGCATCTGGGTTGCACGGTGAAGATGCAGCGCCTGAACCAGCCAAAACGAGTAAACGCCAGCGGTCGTGAGATTGACGAGCAAGTGGAGTTTGCCTGTCCCTGTCACGGTTCGAAGTATTACGGCGACGGCACAAATTACTCCGGCCCTGCGCCGAGACCATTGGACCATTTCAAGCTTGAAGTCGCGCCCGAAGATGGACAACTCGTAGTGGATACGTCCGAAATCGTGAATCAGGATTTCCGGTTAACTGTCTAGTGAGGATCAACCATGGTAACGAAGCCCTCCATTTTGGCCAGGCTGAAAAATCAACGCGCAACCTGGGACAAGATCAAATGGACCTGGCTGCCGGAGACGAACCGTGAGGCAGGCGACTCGGTGGTGCGGAATTTTCTGCTGCACTGGTTTCCAGCAAAAGTGACGAGGCAGAGTCTCTCATGGAACTATTCTTTCTGGCTGGGCACGATCTCCGCAGTTCTGTTCCTAATCCTCATCATCACCGGAATCCCGCTGATGTTCCTTTACGTTCCTTCGGTCGAGCGCGCGTACCTCTCGGTTAAAGACATTGAGTTTACCGTTTCTTTTGGTTGGTTTCTGCGCGGACTGCACCGGGTTTCTGCGCACCTGATGGTCGCGGTAGTTTTCCTGCACATGGTGCGAGTCTTCCTCGCGGGTGCTTACAAGAACGGCACGGCCGCAAATCAGAATCGCCCACTCAATTGGATCATTGGGATCACGCTGCTCCTTTTAACTCTCTTGCTTTCATTCACCGGCTATTTGTTGCCTTGGGATCAACTCGCCTATTGGGCCATCACCGTTGGCACGAACATAGCATCGGCGGCGCCGCTTGTCGGCGAACGTCTGCGCTTTTTCCTACTGGGCGGCAGCACGATTGATCAAAACACGCTCATACGATTCTACGTTCTGCATTGTTTCTTCCTGCCGCTGGGTGTGCTGCTGCTTTTCTGTTATCACATGTGGCGGGTCAGAAAAGACGGCGGGCTCGCTTGCGTGGATCAGCTTTCGCTTGAACAAAAGAAGAAAAACGCTCAGCCAATCAAAAGCAAGACCTACTCGCTCCTGGGAATAACCAACGGCAGGACAGTCCACGTCGAAACGTCAATTGTTGACGAGGACAAGCATACCGTTGCTTCGTCGCCTAATTTAACGCGCCGCTTGCTATTGGTGAGCCTGGGAACGCTTGCGGTGAGTGTAGTGCTGACTGTGCTGTTTCGAACTCCGTTGGAAGCAGCAGCCAATCCCACTGTTACACCGAATCCAGCCAAAGCTCCCTGGTACTTCCTCTGGTTGCAGGAACTAGTCACCCTCACCACGTTTACCATCGGCGGGCTCACCATTAACGGCGCTTTGATTGGTGGAATTCTCGTGCCCGGCATTCTCGTTGTTGCGGCAATTGTCTGGCCCTATCTCGATAAGTCGCCTGTGAGTACGGTTGGCGTTTGGATGGCTGGGGCACGGCGCAAACAGAACATTGTGTTTCTGATCATCGTGGCGGCAATCCTGGTCCTAACGATTATCGGCACTTACCTGCGTGGGCCATATTGGGACTTCTACTGGCCCTGGCAGAGCTGGCCTACGATGCCAAGAAAATTCTAGGGAGAGGACGATGTTCAAGAAAGATTCAATCCTGCTGTACTCGTTCGGCGGCGTAATTTTCATCATTACGGCCCTCGTCTATTGGAATTACTACATGCCGGAATGGAAAGGCTATCAGGACGAGTTTCAAGAGATAGTAGCGACGAAGTTTGGCGCCGATAAAGTTCAGCAAGTCCCGCAGGGACTCCAACAGATCTGGGTTGAAGATCTCAACAGGGTGGATCGCTGCATCACCTGTCATCAAGGCATGGAGTGGAAGGGATTGGACAACGTGGCCCAGCCGTTTAAGTCGCACCCGCAGGAAATCCTGAAGACGCATCCACTCAATCAGTATGGCTGTACGGTCTGTCACGGCGGGCAGGG
>JAICQI010000723.1 GCA_025937955.1 Pyrinomonadaceae bacterium | reverse complement strand
TTCCAGAAATCGCTCCTCTCCATCAGCTCAGCCGGAGTCGCATGCCAATCGTTGGGCGCATAATCGTTGTTCCAGTGCCCTTGCCACTCATCAGGCCTCTTAAAAAACTCCCGGTGCTCTGGCCCTTCGTCAGGTTCTTCTCCGATTGGGGCCTCACGACCGACGCGCCGAAAGTGATCGATGATCTTGTGTTTTAGTATTCCAACGAGCCAGGTTCGCTCCGAGCCTCGTCCTTCAAAGTTTTCGTACGCTTTCAATGCCGCGAGAAAAGTCTCTTGCACTGCATCTTCGGCCACGATATCGTCGCGCATTCGGAAGACGGCGTATTTGAAAAGATAGTCGCCGTGATCGTCCAGCCAACGTTCAGGATCTGGAGACTGGTAGGGGGACTTAGCCTGTGCCTCGCTCATGGGGAATCGGGTTCAGTCTTTAGGGGACATCTCCTTGCGACTTGCCGAACACTTTATCTAAGCTATCAGCGGTACCAAAGTTCCTGGCCCAGTAGAGTAGTGCATGACATCTTTCGCAGCAAATCACGAATAGCCTCTTTGGAAAATTTAAAAATCAGTGGACCAACGCCCATGAGCGCAAAGACGTGTCGAGATTGTGGCAATGTGCTGGAGCAAACCGCGCGCGGCTGCCCCCGGTGCGCACTGAATTTTGAGGCCGAAAACATGATTGATCGATTCATTTGGCGCCGTCTGATGCCAAGTGTGTTCCTCCTGGCTTTGGCGGTAGTCGCCCTCTTTTTTTTGTTGCGCTAAACAAACGAATTGCAGCCGAGCTTTAGAGCCCGAGATGCGCACCTTTATGTACCTTTCGTTGTGCACTCTCATTAGTCGGGCTGAATCCCCGAAACTTACGCGCGATACGCTTCCTCCTTTATTTGTACTAACAAGCTCACGCGCTCGTTAAGAATCATGACCAACACGACATACGCGCACAGAGCTATCTCGCAAGTGAGCGGGAAGACTCATCGGGGATGTGTAACGCTTACAATCGAATGGCTGTATCGTTTCGAGTCCGATGAGACCCTTTCGGCTCTCAGGGTCTCGTTTCCTCACGAAAGGGGTCTGGCTTCTAATTTAGTCACACAAGCGCGATGCCATGGGCGTCACGTATAAAAAGCGTAAAGGATGTGGCGTAAGTTACAGTGACTAAAAGTGTTGATGGCTTTGTGGGAAAACTCGGATCACAAGGATTTACGTCCAGTCCGAAGTAACACGCGCTGGGGCCTTGAGAATTTTGACGAGGCTTGGCACGAAGCACCATTTTCCATTGTGCTCAACCAGACATTCTCGATCGTACCGCGAACACTTCCTGGTGTAATGCTGCTATTTCATCGCGCAATTCATCAATGGCCCGGGCCCCTGCCAACTCACCTGCACTATCGGCGTCGCGACCTATGAAGAAACTAGCTAATGCCGCAGTGATATAACCAAATACACCAAAACTATACAACGACAGCAAGAAGCACAGAACACGACCTTCCGCAGTTTGCGGCCAGTACTCTGATCCGATTGTTGTCAACAACATCGCCGTCCACCAAACGGCTGCACCATATGAATTCAGGCCTCCCGGCACATGATTTTCAAATGCATACATGCCACCTGCCCCCGCCAAAAGGACTACTGCGCTGAGCGCGGAAACGTAACCAAAGCCACGCCTTGCGAAACTCGCACTCAGTGCTCTCATGCCACGATTAATGGAAGTAACGACACGCAACAGCCGTAGTCCTCGAGCGGCTCGAGCCGTGCGCAACACGCGCGCGATGCGAACAATACGTAAGGCCCTGAACGCAGGCAGGATGAGTGCAACTACTGTAAGCCAATTACTTTTCAAGTACTGGACTTTGTCCGGCGATATGATCAATCGTACGGCGAAATCGATAATAAAAATTACCCAGATCAGTATGGAGATTGTCTCTAATAAAGGACTGAGACCCCAACGCAGTTCAACGACGAGCAAAACAAGCCATATTAGGCCGAGTAGAATAAGCGGGGTTTCGAGCCACCCTTCGAGTTGGAGGAGAATCTGACGTCGTTCATGATTCACCTCGCCCTTTGTCCGATCTTGTATAACCTCCATCACAGTTCCCTTCTTTCTGTGTTAACGAATCGCGTTCCGCCTGCGGGGAATTTGGGCGGTCGCCGAGCTGAGGATTCGGCAAAGAGAGTATTGGCTGACACCGTACTGCTGAGCGTGGCTTTCAGTTTCGCGTCGATAATACAAACGTTTGAGCAAGCCAAATGCCAGTGAGCAGTTCACGCACGCGGCAACGATAACTGTGGTGTCAAGTTACAACCACTTGTTCGGTTGGTCCCTGAGTTTCTGCGCCGTTGTGAATTGGAACGGTTAGTTGAATTATTGCAGTGCGGCAAGCGACACTCAATTACCCAGGACATGAGTATTTCACTGAATTGACATAAGTGGTCTTCCGATGGTTCAAACCTACGTTTCGATTCCGGCAAAGATCACCAGCAACTCGTGAGCGGCATACAAGACGATGAGAATAACCACAGCAAGCAGACCTGCGAAGAATAGAGCAGACCTGGTGCTTGGCGACATAGCTGTCTCAGTGAGTGCAACAAACTCAGCTTATTGTGCGGCGTCCGCAATTTTGTCCGACGATCTATCTCGGAATTGACCTCACCTCCGACGAGAATCGCTATTCCTGTCAAGGAGAACCACAGTAACATCCCACGAGATTGCGCATATCGCGCTCAGGCACGGGATTGCGCAGGACTCATGAGTGGCTATTAAGGGTACAAACCTCGCGATCCATTTTTGAAACGCTCGAATAACGCAGCACTGTATTACGCATCGCTGCGTTGAGGAGGGGCTCACGATAGAGATGTATTTCAGTTTTGAGTCTTTCGACTCTGGCGCAAGCCTGCACATTCGCAGGCGAAGCGAGCGAATATCACCTTAACTTGATTCTCTATCGAGCTATCCGCCGTTATTTGCGAGTTGGTTGTAGGTAGAGTAGACGTTGAAGAGACGATCAGTGGCTGCCGGATCGCTTCGCGCCAACAGAGTTATCAACTCGTCGCGCTCAGCGAGCAAAGAACTGAGTCCTTCACGCTGCACAGGAGTAAACAGCGATCCGCTGTCGCCATCGACCTGGCGGCGTAAGTTCGTGTAGAAGTCGCTGGTAAGCTGGCGGGCCGGTTCATATTGGCCGCGCTGCACATCAATCACCGCAGCAGCAAGGGTGTTTTGAAGCTGGGCCAAACGCACGCCTCGCTGGGCTGCATCACGCTGCTCGATTGCCCGCGAAGATTTAAACCACATCGGAAGGAATCCAAGCAGGAAGAAACCCAACGCTATAGTTGCGTACAGGGCAACACGCTTCCAGGGAATCGCAAGTGCCGAGATTCTCGAACTCAAAACGT
>JAICQI010000040.1 GCA_025937955.1 Pyrinomonadaceae bacterium | reverse complement strand
GATCCCTTCGTTGATCGATGAACTTCCGTTACTCGCAGTCGTTGGTTCGCAAATCCCCGGCGGCATACGCATCCGCGACGCAAGCGAGTTGAGATTAAAAGAGAGCGATCGGCTTGCAACCACGGCCTTGAACCTGCGCGCGATGGGCGCCGAAGTCGAAGAGTTTGAAGACGGACTATTGGTTTCCGGACCCACACCACTACACGGCGCGTTAATCGATTCCCGCAACGATCATCGCATCGCGATGGCTTTTGCAGTCGCGGCGCTGATCGCAAAAGGCGAGACACAGATCGAAGGCTCAGAATGTGTCGCGATCTCCTTTCCCGAATTCTTTCCGTTGCTCGCATCGATCGCCAAACAATGAAGCTAGAGAGACCAATCGTAATCACCGGTTTCATGGGTTGCGGCAAGAGCAAGATCGCACGCGCGCTGGCCCGGCGCCTCGACGTCCCCGTTGTCGATCTTGACGACATCATCACCGCACGTCAGGGACGAACTCCCGCACAACTGATCACCGAAGACGGTGAGCCTGCCTTTCGCGCAATCGAGACAAACACACTGCGCGAAACTTTGAAGACGATTCCGGCCGGAGTCATAGCACTCGGCGGCGGCGCATGGATCGAAGTAAGGAATCGCAAACTGATAGATCAGTACGGTTGTCTGAGTATCTGGCTGGACGTCCCGTTTGAGGTCTGTTGGGGCAGAATCGAAACATCCGCAGAGGACCGCCCGCTTGGAAGAACACGCGAGCAGGCGTTAAAGCTTTACGAGCGCCGCAAGCCAATTTATCAGCTTGCAGCAATTCATATGCAGAGAATGCCTGACGAAGATTTGGGCGACTTTATCGCGCGAATCGAACACAAGATCCTAGCCACAGATGAACGCAGATCTGTGTAAATCGATTTACACAGATCCGCGTCATCTGCGCTTCAGAACTTGTACTTCAGCGCAAACTGCATCTGCCGCGACGAACCGGAATCGCCCGTCGCAAAGCGCGTATTCGTAATCTGCCCGAAGGTTTGAGTTCCCACCACACGTCCCGGCTGACCAAAGTTCGCATGGTTGAATACATCGAACACTTCCCAGCGAAACTCGATCAACTGCGTTTCCGTCAACTTCGTCCGCTTAATCACCGAGAAGTCAGTGTTGTTGAATCCCGGTCCAATCACTACGTTGCGGCCGAGATTACCGAATTGGTTCGGCGGCACCACAAACGGAGCAATATCAAACCAGCGATTCGGTGAACCGAGTATCTCGATTGGACCAGTCACATTCGGTCTGACGGTATTGTTAACACCCGTCAGCGCCGCATTGTTGACGACGATATTCACCGGATTACCACTCTGCGACTGTACGATCGTTCCCAACTGCCAGCCCTCGACCAGTTGATTGCCATGGAACGGCAATTCATAAATCCCGCTGAACACAAACCGGTGACGCGCATCGAAGTCCGAAAGCCCACGGCTACCGCGCAGGTTATAGCCGTCCTGCACCACCACGCCCTGGCTGTTCAGTGAGTTGTAATCGATCGACTTCGAGAATGTGTACGAAGCGTTGAATTGGAACCCGCGCGACAAACGCTTCTCCGCGGTGAGCCAGAGAGCGTTGTAGCTCGAATTTCCCGTGCCTTCGATCTGAACGATGTTGACCAGCGGCACATTCGCGCGGAAAGGATCGTCAGCTGGAAGGCTTGGAAACGGTGCCACACCATTAACTCGCTGGTTGATATTTCGCGAGATTCTCAGGTGTGTTCCCTTAGTTCCAAAATACCCAATCGTAACGCCGAGATCGCGCATGACCTCACGCTGGATGTTGACGTTCCACGACTGGACGTAAGCGTTACCAAAGTCGCCGGCCACCGTATTCGGCGAGAGTCCCGCGGCACGCGCGACCGTGTCGGCATTCTGGAACGTGATCAGGTTTGGAAGCAGCGTGGTTATCGCCCGCGGGTCGGCCAATGGCGGATTTGAAGCGAGTCCCGTAACGATATTCGTTACCGGTTGATCTGTCAGGATCGCATACGCTGCGCGAACCGACGTCTTGCCATCTTTGAACGGATCCCACGCAATGCCCACGCGTGGTTGGAAGTTTTTGTTGTTCTCTTCGTAGACTTTATCGATGTCGGAACCGACTCGAGCGAGTTTGCCTGTGGTCGGATCGAAAACGATAAACCGGTTGAAGCGTTCGGTTGGTGTCATGTTCCAGTCGTAGCGCAAGCCGAGCTCGAGAGTCACATTCGGACGCACCTTGTAGTTATCCTGAACGTAAAAGCCGAGTGCGTTTTGGATAATCGCGCTGGAGCGGTCACCAATCGTAATGCTGAAAGAGGTAGCTCTGCCATCCATGAAGCTGGCCAGATTTGGAAAGACGAACTGGCCGGTGTCGAGAGTGAAATTATTGTTGTAGAAACGCCTGCCTTCACCACCAAACTTGAGCGAGTGGTTCCCTCTCAGATAGTTGAGCGTGTCTGAAACAACAACCGTCGTGTCGGCGCGTCCTTGCGGGAAGCCGGCCGGACCACCGATGTTGAAGTTAAATCCGGTGATGCTGATCTGCGGCAGCCCAATGTCATCATTGACGCCGTTGAAGATGTCGAAATCGCGAGGATTCACCTGCAAATTGGGAGTGAAGGTGATGTTGATGCGGTTGAACCCGAGCCGCGCCTCGTTGGTCAGGTTAGGACCAAAGATGTGCGTCTCGTTGAGCGTGAAGATTTGCCGAGTTGATTGGCGTGTATCGCCAAAGCCCGGTAGGGTGTTGCCTTGTAGATTTGGCTCGCCGCGTTTGTCACGCTGGAAAGCATAGTAAACATGGAGACGATCGTTGGCGTTGAAGTTGTGACTTACGTCGCCGGTATATTGATCGATATCGACCGGAGCCGTGCCTGCGCCCGCAAACCTTCCTATCTGAACACCAGTCGGATCAGTGACAACGCTCGTAGCCCGGGGAATGAGGGGTAACAACTTAAGGACGGTGGAATTTGTCACTGCGGCACGCTGTGCGTCAGTCAGCACGTTGCTGTTGAGTGTTAGCCCCTGGCGCTGTCGCAATCCTTCATAACTGAAGAAGAAGAAGGTCCGGTTCTTGCCGTTGTAACTAAACGGCGAACCGCCCTCGCCGAAGAACGGCAGGTGAAGCGGGCCACCGATGTTGAGGCCAAACTGGTTACGCTTGAACGGCGGCTTGCGAGCGTCGAAAAAGTTGCGTGCGTCGAGCGCTTCATTGCGAATAAACTCGAAGAACTCGCCGTGATAGTCGTTGGTGCCGGAACGTGTGGCGATATTAACGATCGCGCCGGAGTTGCGTCCGTACTCGGCACTGAAGGTTGAGTTATCAGCCTTGAATTCCTGGACAGTGTTTATCGACGGCTGGAACGTGATCTGGTTCTGGACCATGTCGTTGAGGTTGATACCGTTAATCATGAAGTTAACGGTGTCTTCACGACCGCCCGCCGTGTTGAATGCAAATGAACCCTGACCACGCAGCGGCGCTGTCAGGAACCCGTTTTGTGGTGGCGTGACAGAACCAGGAAGTAGCAGGCCGAGATCCACAAAGTGCCGGCCGTTGAGCGGAATTTCCTGGACCGTGCGCTGGTTGATTACTGTGCCAACCGATGTGGTTGCGGTCTCGATCACGGGAACATCCGAGGAGACCAGCACCTGTTCGGAGAGAGCGCCGATATCCATTTGAAAGTTCTGGACCGAGGTTTTGGCGACCTCGAGAGTCACCGAATCCGCCACCTGGGTCTTAAATCCCTGAACGCGCACCTCGACGGAATAAACTCCCGGAGGTAAGGCGGCCAGTTGATAATTACCTTCGCTGTCGGTTTGCGTCGTGCGCTCAGAAGAGGTGCTTCTGTTTCTGACAATCACGGTCGCGTTCGGCAGCACGGCTCCTTTGGCATCGCTTACGGTGCCCTGGAGCGTTGCAGTTGATTGGCCCAATACGGGGGAAGTCGCAAGGAGAGCGGCTACTAGCAGGACAAATGGAACGATCCTTTTGCTTAGCATAATTACCTCCTAGAAAGCTGGCTAAGCGCCGGCGGTATTGAGTTGTAAAAAAAGGGAGGACAAACCCTCTAGCAATGAGGATGCCGTACAAACGAACACTGTAGCGCGAGTTTTTCTTAGCAAATCGCGCTTGTGCTAATCCGCGTGATCCAAAAACCACAAGAGCCCATCCGAAAACACAGCCTACCAACGGACCAGAAACTCTCTGAGCGTCTCGTACATCTCGTCGAACGAATCTGCACAAAACAGGAATGCCTGGAAGTGCGTTGGATCGTAAACGAGATCGACGGCAACTTCGAGGTCCAACGGTCGCAACTCGGCCTTGTGCATCTCGGCCAATTCTCCAGCCGAAGATAGTAGACCCGTTCCGTAGGCTTTGACTTCGCCGTTTTCGCGTAGCACTCCGAATTCGATAGTGAACCAGTAGACGCGCGCGAGGCGATCGAGTTCCCTGGTTGACGTAGTGCGTCTCACCGCTTCACCGAACAAGCGATTCAACTCGGCGAAACGTTTGCTCGCGAGCGTTACTGCGTGGCCGATGATTTCGTGGGCTACGTCCGGCTCCGGCGTGTACAAGGGCGTCGAGTGATGGCGGATGTACTGCGTCGACAGGAAAACGCCGCGGGCCAGCGATTCGAGAAAGACACGTGGCTCGACCAGTCCGGCAACGGGCTCGAGACGGAAGCCGCTGATCGCCTCCACTTTTTGGCTGACTTCGTCCAGTTGTGGGATGCGATCGGTGTCGAACGCCAGTTTATCGAGGCATTCGAGAAACTCGGCGCAGGCGTGCTCGCGGTGCGCTGGACCGAGTGCTTTCCAGATCGTTTGCCAAACGCCGTGCTCTTGTGCGGTGTAGGGAGCGGGCGGGATGGGAGAACCGGGCTCGTAAGTCATGGCGATCTGCGCAATCGCGTTGCGCCGCGCGCGGTACTCTTTGTCGCGGAAGCCGGGATGGTCCGGGTCGAGTTTCACGATCGCATTGCGATCGAGGATTTCGTCGCCGTTTGCCGCGACCATGCGCATGTCGACGTGGTCGAGTAAAGGGGTTTGGGTTTCGGTTGCTGTGGTCATTTTGGTCCACCTCGTGGCATAAAAAAACCGGCCACCAATCCTCCAGGATTGATGGCCGGTTTAGGAAACTTGTCTTAGGTGCTACGTCTGCATCGCACGCCGACAGCCCATCGCCGAACCGTCCCTCCCAGAGGAGAGCGGGCCGTAATAATAATAGCGATACAGGCTTTGGCTCATGACGCGTTCGGAAGCATAAGCGCTCCGGCGTAATTGGTCAAGGCTAATTTTTGACCGAATCTGCGAAAATCCGCGGCTAATTCATCTTCAGCGATTGGCGGGATTTGAAGAAGTCGGCCCATGGGTCGCCTTTCTTCAAGAGCTCGGGGACGTTTGTGATCGTAAAGTCTGTGATCTTCACGCCCTTCTCGACCTGTTTCCACGTCAATGGCATCGAGACCGGCGCCTTCGGTTTGGCACGGGCCGTGAAGGTAGCCGCCAAACTCTTGCCACGCGCGTTCTGCATCCAGTCGACGTAAACCTGCGTGCTCTTGCGCTTTGCGATCGTTCTCTCGACCGTCGCGATCTTTGGCGCGCGCTGCGCGACTTCGCTCGCGAACAGTCGTGCAAACTCCGCTACCTTGTCGTATTCATTCGTCGGCTTCAACGGCACGTAGATGTGAATGCCCGACGAGCCCGATGTCTTTGGAAAGGCCTCCAACCCGACCTCATCTGCCACCTCTTTCACCATCAGCGCAACTTGCAACACGTTCTCCCACGGCGCGCGTTTCGGATCGAGATCGATCGCGATCCAGTCAGGATTGTCGAGTCGCTTGACCGTCGAGTGCCACGGATGCTGTTCGATCGTTCCGAGATTGACGAAGTGAAGCAACGAACCGACAGTCGAATACACTCCGTAGTCGAGTTGACGCCCTTCTTGATTCGTCAGACGCGCGGTCTTGATGAATTCCGGTGCGCTGTCGAGGTCCTGTTGAAAGAACATTGGCGCTTTGATACCGCGTGGATAGCGTTGTAGTATCGCCGGCCGGTCCTGGAGGTACGGCATGATGTAATCCGCGACCTTCAGATAAAAGGTGAGCAGATCAAACTTCGTGAGGTTTTCGTCGGGCCAGTAAATACGATCCAGGCTCGTAACGGAAACCTGCTCGCGGCCGACCTTCACAAGCAGATCGCCTTTCGGACGCTCGAGGCTCAGAAACTCCTCGACAGTAACAACCGGGCCTCGTTTTTGCTTCGTGCGTTTTACTTCTTCTTTGGCCATGCGATAATTCTGCCATGCGAACCATCATTATCGGGTTGATCTTAGCAGCACTCGTCAGTCCCGTTGCACTCGCGGTCGCGCCTGCAACGGTAATCTATAATCTCGACGCGAGCCAAAGCAAATTCATGGCCCATGCGAGTCGCAGTGGGTTGCTTTGGTTCAAGGGTAAGAGTCATCACCTGGCGGCGAGCGAGTTTACCGGACAGGTCGAGATTACGCCCGACACGATCACGCCTGCGTCGTTGCGGCTCGTGGTGAAGGCTGCTTCGTTGCACGAGACGGGCGCCGAGTTCACCGAGCCACAGAAGCAGATCATTAACAAAGAGCTCAAAGACATCGTGCTCCACCCGGACCAGTATCCGGACATCACGTTTCAGAGCACGAATGTCACCGCGAAGACGAGCGGCGGCGGTCGCTATGAAGTACAGATCGATGGGAACCTCACGCTGCACGGCGTCACGAAACGAGTCACGATCCCAACTGTCGTTACTTTGAGCGGCGACACGTTGCGCGCGGTGGGCAAGTTCAGCATCGACCGCGACGATTTCAAGGTGAAAGCCACGTCAGCATTTCATGGGCTCGTGCGGGTTGACGACGACGTGAAGTTTGAATTCGATATTATTGGCCGCAGATGAACGCGGATAAAAATCCGGATTTTTATCCGTGTCATCCGTGGTTAACATAACCGTCGGGATGGGCCCGCATCCAAGTCCACGCTGATTCAACAATCAATCCGAGATCCTGGAACTGTGGCTGCCAGCCGAGCTCACTTCTGATTTGGTCCGAGCTCGCGATCAGGACAGCCGGATCTCCAGGTCGTCGAGGGCCCAAGCGGACTGGTATCTCTTTTCCGGTGACTCGCCGCGCCGTCTCAATCACTTCACGCACGCTATAACCATCGCCACCGCAACCAAGGTTGTAGATCGCGCTGCGCTCACTCAGCACATCGAGCGCGAGAATGTGCGCGCGCGCCAGATCGACGACGTGAATGTAATCGCGAATGCACGTGCCGTCTTCAGTCGGATAATCATCGCCATAAATCTCGACGTGAGCGCGTTTGCCCACGGCTGCCTGCAAAGTAATCGGAATCAGATGTGTTTCCGGATCGTGATCTTCACCACATTTCTCCGTCGCACCGGCCGCATTGAAATATCGCAACGAGGCATAGCGCAGACCGTGCGCGCGTTCAAACCAGTGCATCGCCTTCTCAAACGCGAGCTTTGTTTCGCCGTAAGTATTCGTAGGATTGGTAGGAGTAGTTTCCCGGATCGGTTGCTCTTCGGGTTCGCCGTACGTTGCCGCAGTTGAAGAAAAAACGATGCGCTTTATCTGACACTCGCGCATCGCATTGAGCAACACCAGCCCCGCGACAACGTTGTTGTGGTAATACTTCGACGGCTCCTGAACCGACTCACCCACGAGTGAGGACGCAGCCATGTGAATCACAGCTTCGATGCGGTTGTCGTTGAGTGTTTGGCGAAGCTGGTCCGCTTCGAGGAGATCCCCTTGAACGAAACGCGCGCCTTCAACCACCGCCCCACGATGACCTTTCGAGAGATTGTCGTAAATCACAACCTCGTGGCCATCGTTCACCAACTGCTCACTAACCACACTTCCAATATAGCCGGCACCTCCGGTTACAAGGACGCGCATGCAAACACCCCCCTTGCAAACTAAAAGCAATTTAAACTGCTAAGTAACGGCAACGTTCGGCTGAGGCGCTGCCGCGTCTGCCTGTAGTGAATCGGTCGGTACGTAGTAGAGTATGCGACCACAGTTATCGCAAGTGATCACTTCTTCGCCACGACGAATCTCGGCCATCACCTGCGGCCGCAACGACATGAAGCACGCCGAACACGAGCGATTACGCGCTTCCGCAACGGCGACGCCATCGCGAATCCGAGTCTTGATTCTGGTATAAAGCCCGCTCAACTGTTTCGGTAAATTCGCAAACACCTCGTCGCGCTCTTTGCGCGCATTGGCGAGACGCTCGCCAATCGTTTCGCTCTCTTCGTCAAACGCCTTCAGTCGCGCTTCGCGATCCGAATTCAGGCTCGCGATCTCGTCTGCTCGTTCCTTCAAAGCGGCTTCTGCCTGTTCGAGTTGTTCGAGTTGTTCGAGTATCTGCGTCTCGAGGGCAGAGATCTGCTTGCGAGCGGAGTCTGCCTCGCGAATTGCGGCGGTGTATTCCTCCTGTTTTTTTGAAGACATCAGGTTTCGTTCTGCCCGTTCGGCTCGGCCGCGCTGTTCGACCACCTCGTTTTCGAGACGCGCGCGAGTGTGTTTTGCCTCATCGCGACGGCTTTCCAGGGCCCTAATTTCAAAGGCGCGCTGATCGAACTCTCTTTCGATCTCGGCGCGCCTTTCGGGTGTCGCTTGTTGCTGTGTTTCTAGTTTCCGTATGTTTGTATCAAGATTCTGCAAAGCGATTAACTTCTGTAATTCCGCTTTCACTCTATGCACTCCTCAAAAGATCAGGGCTGTAAATGACGGCTCCCATGGCTCTCAGGATCATCACACAACCCGAGCGTCCGGCGCAAGCGCTGGATATAAGCCGCAGATGAACGCGGATTTCATGCACTGATTTATTTAAATCAGTGCATGAAATCCGTGTTCATCTGCGGCTTATATTTCCTTAACTAGATCGGCCCGCGCTCGGATCTGATCACTCGCGGCGTCACGCGGATGCGCGGCAGATTGACATTCACCGACGGAATCGATGGAATCACGATGCTCGGCATCACGATGTCGATCTCGGGAGTCGGAATCTCGATCCGCGGGATCACGATGCTGCGTCCAACCTGCGGCCGTCCTAACGTCCCGGGAAAGCCACCACCCTCGCTCGGCGTCACGCGAATCGTTTGCTGCGACTTGTTTCGAACCACCGTCAGCGTCACGTCCCCTTCTTTCTTACGATTGATGGCGCGCGAGACGTCGCCCGGAGAGTCGATCGCTTCGCCGTCAACAGCCGTAATCACGTCACCGGCTCGCACACCGGCCTTCGCCGCTGGTCCATCGTCAGTCACCGCAGTCACCAGCACGCCTTTGCCGCCCGTGACACCAAAATAGTCAGCCAGCTGCTTGGTCAACTCCGTGGTACTCACGCCGATTCTGCGACTGTTGCTGAGCATGAACGTGAGGTCGCCGTTGTGCTCGAAAAGACGCTCTTTTAGTGGGCCTTCAAATTTCCACTCCCTTGGCTCCATGCCTTCCCACTTCCAGGCGCGCCGCGGGCCGCTGAGAAGATCCCCACTCGTAAATGCGGAGTTGCTGCGTTTGCCGATCGTGGCAGTGACTTCCTGTTCCGAGCCACCGCGACTGACGCTTATCCTTACCGATTGATCGGGAGACAATTCAGAAACGATCCGATTCAGTTTGCGAACACTCGTGATGTTCTCACCGTCGATACGCAGGATGACGTCGTCCTTACGCAAGCCGGCTTTCTCGGCTGGACTGTCTTTGACAACCCGTGTCACGCCGACGCCGCGCACCTGGTTCACGTGGTAGCGGCCCATGTTCTCGCGACTGATATTTTCGGCGTAGACGCCCAGAAATCCGTCACCGCTAAGGAAGAATGAAAAGTTCTGGTCGAGGGGTTCGTCGGGTGGAGCAGGCGGCGCCGGTTCCTGAGCAAGCACGAGCCCGGCGGTCAGAATTAGAGCAGGCAGGAGACCGAGAAGATATTTTACTTTCATTTCGAGTTTCCTCCGGAAGAGTTTACGCGTTTCACGCTGGTCCGGCAGGTCGGTTCCAGAAAACTTTTAGCGGATTGGTTTATAGACTTCCTTCGGGCCGCTGAGCTCGACGGTGATCTTTCCTTCGGAATGTGCCATGTCGAGGTGGGCGACGGCTTCGGAGACGGAGAGGAAGCGATGCACGTCGTCGGCCTTGGGAAACATTTTGAGCGCGACGTCCCAGGCAGTTACGCCGTTCTTCGCGACCAGCCCGATCACCTGTGACTGTCGATCCTGGAAGGCTCGAAAGTAACGATTGAAAAGTTCTTCGTAATCTTGGATGGGCTCGCCGTGTCCGCCGTACACAAGTGTCGGCGATAACGATCGTAAGCGCGACAGGCTAACCATGTATTCCGCCAGCGACGGAAAACGCCGCGACGGATCGATCGGATCGGGCGAGAGGACCGGATTCGGTGTAATTCGTTTGAGCACGCAATCGCCGGCGATCACTGTGCGATCCGCTTCACGTAGGAACGAGCAGGATCCGGGTGTGTGCCCAGGCGTGTGAAGAATGCGCAAGCTGCCGGAATCAAACTCGAGCTCAGCCTCGTCCCAAAGCGCGGTGTATTCGTCGTCGCCGAACGAGTCGGCATACTTGCGCATGCGATCGTACATGCCGCGCATCCGCTCGATCTCGTCGTCAGGAACGCCCGCGCGCTCCAGCAAAACACGATGTTCTTCGTACTCGAGACGGCTATGGCGATGGCCCGTCTCCCAATTGTGGACAAAGACTTCCGCATCCTTCGCTTCATCGCGCAAGGATCTCGCGAGCCCACAGTGATCCTCGTGTGCGTGCGTGAGTACGATGCGACGTAAATCGGAAACGAGGAAACCGGCTTTGCGCAGTCCCGCACGCAACGCCTCGATCGTCTCCTTCGTCTTCGGTCCGGTGTCGATGATCGTCAACGGATCTTCAGCGATCAGGTAGACGTTTACGGGACCGATATAAAAAGGTGTCGGCAGTGAGATGGGGATTACGCGCATTAAGAAGTTAGCCGCAGATAAACGCACATCTGCGCACATCGGCGTTTATCTGCGGCTCTTTTAGTAGATCCACTTGTTCGCGGCGATCATGTCATTCGCGATACGCTGTCTCGCTTCGATGGTGTTCATCGGCTGCAACTTCGTAAAGCGTCGCAACGCCGCCAGCAACGTCCGCAGCTCATCGCCTTCAGACATGCCCGCCAGCGTGCTCTTGGCCCGCGACTCGATACGTCCAACCGCGTCGTTGCAGAACACGCGCGTCATTTCTACGTACCGCTCGGCAGCCTTCTCACTTTGTGACGCCGCCAGCTTACGCGCGCGCAGGATCGCACTCTCCATCGCGTACGTGTCCATGATGATGTCGGCAATACCCATCAGGATCTCCTGCTGGTCGCCGAGTTTCATCATGTACTTTTGCGCGGCTGTGCCAAGCGTCATCAACGCCACCTTCTTCGCGTTGGTGGTGAGCTTCTGCTCCGTTGCGAGAAGCGTGTCGTCGTCGTCAAAACTCGCCATCTGCGGCGACAACACTTCGTCCATCAACGCTTGCGCGGCAGGCAGCAGCGCCAGGTTTCCACTGAGCGCGGCCTTCATCAAGCGACCCGGAATCAGCATGCGATTGATCTCGTTCGTGCCTTCGAAGATGCGATTGATGCGCGAGTCGCGATAGGCACGCTCGGCGGGATAGTCAGCGGAGTAACCATAACCGCCGTAGATCTGGACCATCTCGTCAACCACGAAATCGCAGTACTCTGAAAGCGCGACCTTGATGATCGAGCACTCGGCGGCATACTCCTCGATCGCACGCAGCCGCGCGTCCATGTCGTTCGCATCAACCTCACTGATGCCCGCTTCGATCATGCCGAGCGTGCGATAGATCATCGACTCGCCCACCCACGTACGAATCGCCTGCTCCGCGAGCTTGGCTTTGATCGCGCCAAACGACGAAATCGACTTGCCAAACTGGTGCCGCTCGTTCGCGTAACGCACCGACTCATGGACCATCAGCTTCATGCCGCCACAACACATCGCGCCGAGTTTGAACCGGCCAATGTTCAGCACGTTGAAAGCAATCTTGTGACCTTTACCGACTTCACCGAGCAAGTTCTCGACGGGCGTGCGCACGTCGGAGAGCACGAGCGCTGTTGTGCTCGAACCCTTGATACCCATCTTGTGCTCTTCGGCGCCCGAGGTCAGTCCTGGCTGGCGCTCAACGATGAACGCAGTGAACTTGTCGCCATCAACTTTTGCAAACACGATGAAGATGTCGGCGAAGCCGCCGTTAGTGATCCACATCTTCTCGCCGTTGAGGATGTATTCCTTGCCGTCGTCACTCAAACGCGCGGTTGCCTTCGCGGCCATCGCGTCGGAGCCCGAGCCCGCTTCGGTCAACGCGTAAGCAGTAATCAACTCACCCGTGGCAATCTTCGCCAGGTACTTGCGCTTCGCAGCTTCGGTAGCGAAATAAACAATCGGCAACAGACCGATGCCACTCTCCGCGCCGAGCGTGGTGGCAAATGATGCGCAGCGCCCGATGTTCTCGCCGATCAGTGCGCCGCTGGTCTGGTCCAGGCCGAGACCGCCGTACTCCTCGGGGATGTTGGCGCCGATTAGTCCGAGTTCAGCCGCTTTGCTGACGAGTTGGCGCGCGAGTTTCCAGTCGTGCTTTTCGAGCTCGTCCTGGCGTGGCGTGACTTCGTTGTCAGTAAACTGCCGTGTGGTTTCGGCAATCATGCGATGCTCTTCGGTGAAGTCTTCGGGCGTGAAGATCTCTTCCGGGGTTCGCTCCTCGATCAGAAACGCGCCACCTTTGATTAACTTTTTCTGTTCGGCTACGGCTGACATTATTTGTCTCCTTATAAAGCCACAGATTACACGGATAACACAGATTCATTTTTTAATCCGTGTATGCAATCCGTGTTTATCCGTGGCTCAATTGATTCGTTCGAGAATTCCGGCGGCGCCCATTCCACCACCGACACACATCGTCACCATTCCATAGCGACCGTTGCGACGCTCCAGCTCACGCAGGATGCTGGCTGTTAACTTTGCGCCAGTGCAACCCAGCGGATGGCCCAACGCGATCGCGCCGCCATTCACGTTCACTTTATCCGGATCCAATCCCAACGTTTTGATCACTGCCAGCGACTGTGCAGCAAACGCTTCGTTCAACTCGATGACATCGATGTCGGCGAGCGTCAGTCCGGCGAGTTTCAACGCTTTCGGGATCGCGAATACTGGTCCAATACCCATCTCCTCAGGCGGACAACCCGCAGTCGCGTATGCAACAAACCGCGCCATCGGTTTCGCACCCAACGCACGTGCACGTGAGTCAGACATCACGATCGCGGCTGCGGCGCCGTCAGACATCTGCGATGCGTTGCCGGCGGTTATAGTGCCCTTCACGTGGAAAGCCGGTTTAAGCTTCGCCAGACCTTCAGCCGATGTATCTCGCCTGACTCCCTCGTCCTTATCAAACACGACCTCGCGTCGCTGCTTCTTGCCCTTCTCGTCGAGATCTTCCAGCACGACGTGCAACGGCACAGTCTCTTCCGCAAACTTGTTCGCATCGAGCGCCGCTGCCGCGCGCGTGTGTGAACGAAGCGCAAACTCATCCTGCTCTTCGCGCGACACTTCATACTTGCGCGCCACGTTCTCTGTCGCCAAACCCATGCTCAAATAGAAGTCAGGATAATGATCCACGAGATATGGGTTGGGCCGGATGATGTGGCCGCCCATCGGAATCATCGACATCGTTTCCAGGCCACCAGCGACGATCACTTCCGCGCCCCCGCTCTTGATCCGATCGGCAGCCATCGCGATCGACTGCAATCCCGACGAGCAAAAGCGATTGATCGTCATCGCGCTCGTCTCGACCGGCAAGCCTGCGCGTATCGCAGCGGCGCGCGCAACGTTCATCCCCTGCTCAGCCTCCGGCATCGCGCAACCCATGATCACATCTTCAATCTCTGACGTCTCCAGCCCCGGAACGCGCGCCACCGCCTCCTTGATCACGGTCGCACCCATTTCATCCGGTCGCGTGGTCCGCAACGTCCCCTTCGGCGCCTTGCCCACCGCCGTCCGAACCGCCGATACAATCACCGCATCTCTCATAACAAACCCCTATCCGTGTAAATCGTGCTTTAAAAATCCGTATTATCCGTGGCTAATTTCTTAGCGGCTTTCCTGTCTTCAGCATGTGCGCGATTCGCTCCTGCGTCTTGCGCATGCCCACCAGCGAAAGGAACGCCTCGCGTTCGAGATCCAACAGATACTGCTCCGACACGCGCGTCGGATGATTCAAGTCGCCGCCCGTCAGGATACGCGCCAACTGCGTTCCGATCTCCGCATCGTGATCCGAAATATAACCCGCGCGCTTCATCTGATGAATTCCGAGTTTCAACGTGGCGAGCGCGGGCGCGCCCAACGCCAGAATATCTTTTCGTTGCTGCGGCTCCACGTATCCACTGGCGGCCAACGCGAGCACCTCTTTCTTCGCGTCCGCGATCAATCGATCTGCATTCATCGAGATCGTATCGTCGGCTGACAGGAAGCCCAGCGATCGCGCTTCCTCCGCCGAAGTCGCCACCTTCGCGAGGGCTATCGTTTCAAACGCACGCTTCACAAAAGGAAATGGATCCGCATCATCGACGCCCTTCGGGATCGAATCCATCACGCGCAGCAACATTTCTTTCGTGCCGCCGCCCGCCGGAATGATTCCCACGCCGACTTCAACGAGTCCGATGTAAGTCTCACCCGCCGCTCGCACACGGTCGGCATGCAAGACCATTTCACAACCACCGCCAAACACCATCTGGAACGGAGCCACCACGACCGGCTTTGGCGAGTAACGCAAACTCATCGTCGAGTTCTGAAAAACTCGCGCCATCATGTCGAGCTCGTCCCAGTTCTCTTCCTGTGCCTCCATCAGCATCAGCATGATGTTTGCGCCGACGCAGAAGTTCGCGCCCTGATTGCCGACGACAAGCCCGGCAAAGTTTTTCTCAACTTCACCGAGCGCAAACTTCAACATCTGG
>JAICQI010000229.1 GCA_025937955.1 Pyrinomonadaceae bacterium | reverse complement strand
TTCGTTGGCCAGTGGGAAGGAACGGGCGAGGGAAAGCCTGGTGTTTCGAAGACGAGTCGAGAATATCGTTTTGTCCTCAACAACAAATTTCTCGAGGTCCGAAATCACAGTGAATACGAACCGCAGCCGAAGAATCCAAAAGGTGAGATTCACGAAGACTGGGGCATGATCAGCTTCGATCGCGGTCGCAAACAATTTGTTCTACGCCAATTCCACGTTGAGGGATTTGTGAACCAGTTCGTAACGACCAGCAATGACGGTAAGACGATCGTGTTTACTTCGGAGAGCATTGAAAACATACCCGCCGGATGGCGGGCGCGCGAAACATACAAACTAATTACCGCCGATGAGTTCGTCGAGACATTCGAGCTGGCAGGACCCGGAAAAGATTTTGAGGTCTATAGCGAGAACCGGTATCGACGTAAGAAATGAATGGAGTTATAGCAATGAGTCAAGTTCTAGTTAACGACACTTTGCAGGAATGGCAAGCGACAGCTACCTATTGGACCAAACATCACAATACGATCCGCACGATGTTTGCACCGTTGACGCGTGCGCTCATCAAGCAGGCCCATATTGTTCAAGGACAATCCGTACTCGACGTTGCCGGCGGTGCAGGTGAACCTTCACTCACTATCGCGCAAGCCGTTGGACCTTTGGGGTTCGTAATGTGTACTGACCCGATCGCGGAAATGCTTGCCTCGGCCGAACATGAGGCACTTAGTCGCGGCCTGGAAAACGTGCGGTTTTGGCAATGCACGGCTGATACGTTGCCGTTTGCCAGCGATTTGTTTGACGTGGCAGTTAGCAGGTTGGGTGTAATGTTTTTTCCCGATCCACTCGCGGGACTTCGAGAGATGTTGCGCGTAACAAAACAGGGAGGCCGCATTGCGCTTGTTGTATGGGACAGAAGTGACCTCAACCCATACTCTTACCTGGTCACTCAAGTTGTCTCTCGTCACGTTCCGTCGTCGCCGATTGAGCCTGATGCGCCGGACGCGTTTCGTTTCGCAGAAGAAGGTAAGCTCGCTGCGATTCTGAAAGTGGCGGGCGCGATCGATGTCAACGAGTGCGTCGTTAAGTTCGATATTGCGGCGCCGATCTCACCTGAAGAGTTTTGGGATTTTCGTTCCGAGATCTCTGAAGTCTTGCGCGAGAAGCTAAGGAACCTCTCCGGTGATGAGAAAGAGCGAATTGCAAACGAGGTGCAGCATGCAGTGAGAGAGTTCTTTCCAGGCGGACATAGGAGATTTCCCGCCCAGATGATTATCGTGAGCGGGACAAAACGAAGCTAATAATCATGAGCTATCGAATTCTTGTTTACGTTTCGATCTCCGTTCTGCTGATGCTGGCCACGTCGAACTGTGCGCAAACGGAGGACCAAGTTCAATCTCCTGCTCTTTCACCGCGAGAAGTCTGGAAATTCGAGACTGGCGGTTGAGTGTTCTCCGTTCCTGCGGTCGCAGGTGATTCGGTCTTCGTTGGTTCCTGTTCTGGGGTGTTCTATGCACTTAATAAAACCACCGGCCAGTTGCAGTGGAGTTATGACATCACCAAAGACGGGAAACAGATCAGCTTCCATGGAAACCCGTTGATCGTCGGTGATCTGATACTGATCGGCACTGATCGAAGCTGTGAGCCGGATGGCGTCGGACATGTTTATGCATTCGACAGGCGCACAGGGGCCGTGAAGTGGAAGTACAAGTCTACCAGCGTGCCTACAGACATCCTCCAAGTCGGCTCCAATATCTATTTCGGTAGCTTTCAGGATCGTTGGTCAGCGGCAAAGCTACAGACTGGAGAACTCGTATGGACTTTCTCCACCGGCGTAGCTAATCCGGCATGCCATTTTGCCAGATCGCCCATCACTGATGAGAACCACGTTTACATCACAGGAATCGATGGCGTGATTTACTCTCTTGATGCAGCATCTGGCCGACTGGTGTGGAAACGTAAGCTGACGGCTGCACCTTCTACGTCGTTGGCTATCCGAGATAAATCGTTATTTGTAGGTACGAGCGACAACCGCATCTATCGCCTCAATTCCCAGACAGGCGAAAGTGAGGCCGAGAGAGCAGTGGAGGCTCAACCGATAGGAAGACCGACGTTGACGGGTGATTCATTATTCTTCTTCCTTGAAAATAAGGCAGAGAGGGCGGGCTTTATCGTTGCGTTAACTCCTGATCTTGCCAAAGTACGCTGGACACAAAGGTCCACTCCGGACTGGGCTTCCGAACGTCCTCATGTCGCCCGCGGATTGGTTATTGCTGGAAACTGCCGAGGTGAGTTGGCCGCGTTTCAAGTTTCAGATGGCGCCCCGAAGTGGAAAGTGAATCTGAAGGGATGCATACGAAGTGTCGGAGAGTCCGGCGATACTTTATTCGCAGGCGTTCAGGAAGGTACCGTATATGCGCTTACTTATTGAATCACGTTCACTCAAGGCGCTTTCATTTCATTAAATAAAGTATCGAGCTGACTGTTCAGCTCATTCAGTTTCGCCTGTAAGTTATGCAACTCGCTCTCGAGAGTGGTTTGACGATTGCGCAACCGATCCTCTTCGGGCGCGAATCGTGCGAGCGTCGCTTTCATTGATTTGATGCGGGATTCCATATCAAGTCGTCCATTTGGATCCGTCGTTCGTTCTAGTAGTTCCTCGGTTTCTTTGATCTGTTGCTCCATTTGAGGCTTCGCGTTTCGCAGGTCTGCGAGTTGAGCACGAACCATGTCCATTTGGCGGCTGACGCCATCGATAGTGCTCTGTTGGAGCCGCAGTCGTTCAATTATCACTTGGAAGCGAGTATGACTGAAGGTCGCCCGCTGCACTGCCAGACGTAGTTCGCGAACTTCCGCAAGCAATTGCTGTAGTGTCTTCTCGTAATTGCTTTGCACTGCATCAGGCTGGTTCACCTGCGCCTGGGTTGCTGTGGGAGAGCCATAAATCGTAAGAACACAAAAGATGCATCCGAAAACGAGAGTTCTTGATCGCGACATGATCTTCTCCTTTTCTTGAGGTTCTCATTGCAAACGGTTAATTAGCTCGTTTTGTTTCTGTCATCCTCAGCGCGGCTATTACTCCAGATACAAATGTAAGAATAGCGACAACGACGATAGCCCAGGTCAGGCCGAACAAATCAGCCACCACGCCGGACAATAATGCACCAACCGCATACCCGAGATCGCGCCAAAGGCGATACACGCCCACGGCTGACGCTCGCCACGCAGGGTGGACCACGTCGCCGATGGCAGCCAGTAGCGTGGGATAGACAAGCGCTGTCCCGATTCCCAGGAGCACACTTCCGATAATCCACAAGAAGAAACTTCCGGCTCGCGAACTTGCCAGAGTCGGAGTCGCGGCCACCAGTAGGATGCCAGCGGCTTGCATCCACATTCCAGTGACGATCATCAACTTGCGACCCCAGCGATCCGAAAGCGCGCCGGTTCCAATCTGCAGCACACTCCAAACAGCAGGATAGGTCGCCACAAGAACGGCAATGCTCTCTACACCCAAGCCATGTGCGGCGAAGAAGAGTGGGAATAATCCCCAAGCCATGCCGTCATTCAGGTTGTTGACGAGTCCCGCCTGGCTCACGGAAAAGAGAGTCGGATTACGATAACTCGTTTCACTGAATACTTCTTTGAACGTCGGCTGAGTCTGAGGTTCATGATGGAGGCGAGCTTCTTCAGACGCGTGCGCAGTTGTGTCTCGAACGAGTGTGAGTGAAAGAAACAAACCAAGGACTGCGAAGACAATCCCGAGGTAAAACGGAACCGGGCGCAGGCCGTAGATACTTGCCAGATAACCTGAAGCAAGTGCAGCAAAGGCGACTGCACCGTAGCCCGCCGAACTCATTGAGCCCCATCGCGAAGCCACGTCGCTTTGGTCCAACGAGATCAATCTTCATGATCACGGTGGTGGACCAGCAAAGCCCCTGGTTTATGCCGAGTAACACGTTGGCGAAAGTAATTACGGTCCACGAGGGAGCCCAGATGATCAGGAACGGAACCGGTATGCCAAAAAGCCAACCGAAGACGAGAAGCTTCTTTCGTCCAATGCGGTCGGAGTAGCGTCCAGCAATGAGATTACTGAACGCCTTCACGACACCAAAGCTAATGATGAATGAGAGGATCGCGCTTCTGGAAGCAATTCCAAAATCGCGTTCAGCGATGAGCGGCAGAACAGTGCGTTCAAGTCCGACCATCCCACCCACGAATGCGTTGATGAGGACTAGCAGACTGAATTGCCCAATGTTCTCGGTAAGGCCGAGCGAAAGAGAGCGATGGTTTTCAATACTCGCGTTCACTGCGGTCGACCGGTTCGGTTGGCATGAAGGAAGACCTCAATATCCGCGGGTTTTGGAGGCGTGCCGCTCGTCATCTTTTCGATAAACGCTGCGCGATCGAGTATGAGCGCCGGGTTCCATCGTTTCTCGAAAGCTAACGTCGACGAAGCCTTACCGCTCATGCCGGCACCGCAGACTGAGCCTGAGAAATGACCTGGATAGATTTCAAGCGCGTCGGGCAATGTGAGAATCTTCTCTTGCAAAGTCTTGTAAAGCTGCGCGGCACTTTCTTCAGCGTTGCCCGGCAGATCCGGTCGACCAACCGCTCCAACGAAAAGGGTATCTCCAGTCAACAGGAACCACGGTTCCGGTCCTCTGGTTTTATCGGTCACTAGCAGACTAATGCTTTCAGGTGTATGCCCAGGCGTATGCAGCACGCGGATAGCCACGTTGCCGAGATCAAGATCCTTATTATCTGTAACTGCAGTGAAGTCGAAGGAGACGTCTGCCGACTCGTGCAGACAATAATCAGCGCCGGTTACTTGGGCCAGCCGAACGCCGCCGGAGAGATGATCGGCTTGTATGTGAGTGTCGATAACATACTTGATCTCCATCCCTTTCGCTTTTGCAAACTCTGTGTATGCGTCAACGTCTTTCGCTTGTGGGTCCACGACCGCGGCCCGCGCTTTCCCGGCTCAACCAAAGAGGTAAGCGGCGCAGCCTGTGTCGTGATAGAGGTACTGTGTGAAAATCATTGGTTTCTCCCGGAGGACTTATGCTTCAAGGTCCAAAGATAGCTGCGGCCCTACAATGTGGGAAATGAATTGTTTGAATGATTACGATAGAAGTTCACTATGTTAGCTGTGAGCAATCAGCCGTTGTGTCACGATGCGTTACGTGAGAGCCGTTGAGATCAGTATTACTGCAAGCTGTCGAAGAGGCTGGTAATCGAAAATACTGTCAGTGATGCCTCATTGGTCAGACGTGGCTTAGCCGTTACACTTCCCATATGCCTGCTATGGCTTTTGTAGCCTGCCTGGCTGTCGGTTCGATGCATGCTGAAGGCGAAAGCTTCGCGGAAGCGAGAGTTCGTTCACTTCCTCGTCGCTGGTCGCGACCGAGTCAAAAGATTGCTGCTCCGTCTCAGACGGTGAACGCAGTGTTATACCGGCGAGCGAGGGCTGGAGTTCAACAATTCTCTTTGATGGAGTGCGAGTGCATCCTTTGCTGAACTATACGCATGGCAGGCATCAGTTCGGCGTAATACTTGAGAGAGGACGTAACCCTGGAGCAAGTTACAGCATATCTTTTTAGCAACCCACTATGAGTTCAGTTCACGATCATGCGGAAAGAGCAACTGCGGTGCGGCGAGGCCGCTTGCTTGAATACCTCACAATCGTCTGGAACCTGTTGGAGGGAATCATATCAATCGGCGCAGGATTGCTTGCCGGCAGTATTGCGTTGATCGGTTTCGGATTCGATTCTCTCATTGAGGTTTCATCAGGTGCCGCATTGCTTTGGCGACTTCATATGGACGCGCCAGAACGTCGCGAGAAGGCGGAAGCGACCGCACTGAAGTTAGTCGGTATTAGCTTCATCTTGCTTGCAATCTACGTTGCCTTTGACGCCATTAAATCGTTGGTTAAAGGTGAACTTCCAGAAGCGAGCTATCTGGGGATCGCCATTGCTGCCTTGTCTCTTCTTGTAATGCCATACCTGGCCAAGGCAAAGCGTCGCGTAGCTGCAATGATCCAAAGCCGCGCACTGCAAGCGGACTCTCGACAAACAGATATTTGTGCATATCTTTCGGCGATTTTGTTAGGTGGCCTGCTGCTGAATGCTCTATTCGGTTGGTGGTGGGCCGATCCTTTGGCGGCTTTGATTATGGTTCCAATCATAGCTAAGGAAGGGATCGAAGCATTGCGCGGCGAAACGTGCTGCGACGACGTATGTCATTAAGATACTTCCTTCCCATCTATCTGCTCGCATACTCCATTGCGGCATTCTTTTGGCGATCGTATGTGGTATGGAAAAGGACCGGAGTAAATCCAGTTGTTTTCAAAGGTTCCGACAGTGCTCACGATTTTATAGGGCGAATTTTCAAGGTGCTGTTTGCTGTCATCGTTGCGGTCGTGGTCATTTATGCGTTCCTACCAGGTGCTTATCAGTATCTAGTACCAATTGACCCCTTTGAACGTAGGTGGATCAAATTAACCGGAATCGTGCTGCTGCTTGCCTCTCTTGCATGGACGATCTTGGCCCAGGCTCAAATGGGCGATTCGTGGCGCATCGGGATCGACACTGAACACAACACGCAGTTAGTTCAACGCGGTGTGTTCAGACTTTCTCGTAATCCGATTTTTGTCGGCATGATACTCACGCTGTTCGGACTCTTTCTCGTAATTCCTAATGTTGGAACTTTATTTACTTTTCTGATCGGAATTGTCCTGATCGGAATACAAGTCCGACTAGAGGAAGAATATCTGACAAGATCACACGGCGAGAAATACATTGAATATCGACGAAACGTTAGGAGGTGGATTTAGCTTAGTCCGTAAACAACTCACCTATGTTCACCATTCGTGCCAGCAGATAAGTACTCTCCAATCTCGGCCATGATGAACGGCTTCACTCCATCGCGTCCCGTAAGGCTTAGCCAAACCGATCCACCCTCACGTTTAACTTGTAACTCAAATCCAAAGAACGGACAGCATAAGCGCTCAAGTGAAATAAACTCTGCGGCTGTCAGCAATACGTCTGAATTGTTTGGTAGTTCAAAAGCATAGCCGTCTGGCAATTCACGCTTGCTTTGAACTGAGCGAAAGAGGTTTTCTATCGTCGCTACGTGTGCGCCTCGCTGCTCGGGCGCAATCGCCGTCATATCGCAAGCAAAAGGAGATTCCTTTTCTGTCATACACTCCTCGGCGAATACATAATGATAAACACTCCGGCCAGGGCAACTGCGCCACCGATAAGGTCAAATTTATCAGGAGCAATTTTATCCACCTGCCAGCCCCACAAAATAGAAAGAACTACAAACACGCCGCCGTATGCGGCATACACACGCGCCCAAAGTTAGCGGGTTGGAGCGTTGGTATAACCCCATAGAGGATCAGGATCACACCCCCCACCACAGCAAATCCCACACGGGGTAAAGTGGTCGCCAAGGTCCGAAAGCTGTTAGCCGGGCAGCCTTGGTGAGGCGTCGTTTATCATGTCGACGTGTCCGATTAGGATCTCCTTGATTCGAGCGCGTTTCATTTCCACTTAGTGAGAATTTCTTCACGTTGAAAATTCTTTAGGTTCATCCTCAGCAGAAGAAGTGCCAACACCGAGACGACCACGCAAGCAATAGCAACGGCAGTCATGCTTATGGTCATTACTTTTCCGAATATTCCGATGCCGACCATAAAGGTCGGGACAATCACCAATCCGGTGAATTGATTCGCCGACTGAGGATCAGTCATCTTTGCGGAAAGGCGCATCGCCGCTAACACTGACGCCATCCCCAGCAAAGGAGCAAGCAGAAAAACACCTACAGCCCAAAAGCGGTCCGGGAGAAGGGGTGTTTGATACCTTCCCCAAGTGGTCCAATTAACGATAACAACGGCAAGAATCGCAGCGGCCCAGGTCAAAATGATGCTCGGCACGAGTGAGGCGAGCAACTTCCCGATCAGAAACTCAAAATCCGTGATCGGTGTTGCGAGAATCGGTTCCAGCTTTCGTTGCTGCTTCTCCGCGACTATGGAGAAGGCTGCAGAGATTGAAGATAATCATACCGGCAGCAGTAAATAAAACGCCACCAGGTTTCGCAGGAAAAACCTTGTAATCGCTTCGTCAGTTCCCATCTGGGCGAACTCCGGTGTGGTCGTAATGGTGCGATGAACAGCAATGACAACGGGATCGTT
>JAICQI010000754.1 GCA_025937955.1 Pyrinomonadaceae bacterium | reverse complement strand
TGTCGCGGGTGCAATCACCTCATGGATTGAGCGTACCTCGCGCACCAGGTCGTCATACTGCTCGAGTGTTAACGCTTGTGCACCGTCTGATAACGCGTGCTCCGGCTGATCGTGAACTTCGACGATCAATCCATCCGCGCCTACCGCGACACCTGCGCGCGCCAGCGGTGTCACCATGAAGTTACGCCCCGTCCCGTGCGAAGGATCGACGATCACCGGCAAGTGCGAAATACGCCTCACCGCGGGTATCGCCGACAGGTCGAGAGTGTTGCGCGTGTGCTGAGCAAAAGTGCGAATGCCTCGTTCGCAGAGAACAATCTGATAGTTACCCTCAGCCATCACGTATTCAGCCGCGAGCAGCCACTCGTCTAGCGTGGCCGACAGCCCTCGCTTGAGCAGAACAGGCAGCCGCGCTTTACCGGCGCGGCGCAAGAGAGAAAAGTTCTGCATGTTGCGCGCGCCGATCTGGATCATGTCGCCGTATTTCTCCACCAGATCCACACCAGCTTCATCAAGTGCTTCAGTCACGATTTTTAATCCGTAAGTCTCACGCACGTCCGCTAGTATTCTCAAACCTTCCTCGCCCAATCCCTGGAATGCGTAGGGCGAAGTCCTGGGCTTGTAAGCGCCGCCGCGGAAGAACCGCGCGCCACTTCTCCTGACCGCTTCGGCGATCGCGAACGCCTGCGCGCGACTCTCGATCGCGCATGGGCCGGCAATAATCGCCAACTCATCTCCACCAATCGACGCATCACCGACACGCACGATCGTCTTTTCAGGTCGCAAATCGAGCGAGATCAATTTGTAAGGCTTACTGACGCGAATGGCTTCCGCGACGCCGGGCAGGTTTTCAAAGTGGGAAGGATCGACGGCGCCCTGGTTACCGGTGATGCCGATAGCGGTGCGAGTGGCGCCCGGCATCGGATGGCCCTTGAAGCCCAACTGTTCGATCACCCGCAGGACAGACTCGATCTGACCGTCGGTGGCGTCGCTCTTCATTACGATTAACATGTTGTTTTTATAACCTCAGAAAGTTTTCACATCTGTTCAGGCACGTTAATTCCCAAAATCCCCAAAGCGGCCGTTAGTTTTGTTCTCACGATTTGCGTGACTGCAATCAGTACTCCTCTTCTCACGTCGTCCGTCTCCGTAAGAATTCGATGATCGTGATAGAAACGGCTAAACGCCCGGGCGAGCGAGAAAGTGTACTTGGCAAGATTAGCAGGCTCGGCGGAATTTCGACACTGCGCGATCACGTCTTCGAGCTGTTGCGTCAACATCAGCAGCGACCAAATCTCCGTGCCGCTCTCGCCTGACAACACCTCTGCAACTCTCGTCTGCAACGCAGCGTCTCCAGCTACCTCTTTCATTAACGTATCGGCCGTCGCAACAGTTTCGTTCCCGAGCTTACGGAAAATGGAATTCGTGCGCACCGCGGCATACTGGCAGTAAGGCCCGGTCTCACCTTCAAACGACAGCGCTTCCTTGAAGTCGAAAGCGATTACCGTGTTACGCGTAAACTTGAGCAGGAAATAACGCAGGGCAGCGACTGCAACCTCGTGCGCCGTCGTCTTTTTTTCATCCTCAGACAGCTCTGGATTTCTCTTTTCGACTTCGATTAGCGCGCCCGCTTCGAGCTGGTTTATCAGATCATCAGCTTTAACGCCGAGGCCTTTGCGGCCGCTCATTTCGATGTACGGCCGAGTCCGATCTTCCTCGCTCAACTCGATCCCGAGCGCCTCGCAAGCAGCCGGCGACAACGCCACCATCTCGTAACTGAAATGTACGCTTGCGTCTGCGCCGACTTCCGGAACGACCGCCGCCACACCACGCGCGACGATCTCCTGCGGATACGATTGCCGCGAATCGATCACGTTGTAAACACGGATGCCGCCACCGAAATGTGGTCGCTCGGTTCCCGGGTCTTCCGGTTCGGTTTTGGTGGTCCAAAGAGTGTGCCCGTCCGGGTAGTTGCGAAATGCTTTGTAATGGAAATCGAGACCGAGCTTGCCCAGTTTCCACAGTTGATAAGCGATGTCTTTACCGGTGTAGGTGACAGTTCCGTTCGAGCGCACGATGATTTTGTCTGACTCATGTTCGTCAGTGCCCGTGTGTGATTCGAACGGCATGACCCAGCAGCCGGCGTGGCGTCCTTCGGTCTCGTACCGGATGACGCCTTTGTCTTTCATCAGCTCGAAGGCCCGATTCCAAAAGTGCAAATGCAGAATGTCAGACTCACGCGCCAGCAGATCGTAACGAATGCCGAGCCGCTCCATCGTGTCGATGATGCACTCGACGTTTCGTGTGGCGACGTAATCGGCGAGCTCCGCAATCGGGCCCGAGCCTTCCTCGAGCGCGTGCAGCACCTCGTTGCGCAGCTGCAACTTATCGGGATTCATCTGGCCGCTGACGTCTCCGTCGCGATAGAAGAGACCGACTTTCGTGTAGAGATCCCAGCAGTAGTAATCGAACCTGTAGTCTTTTGGAAGCGAGGCATCGAGGGCTTTGATTTCGCTGAGGTCCTTGTTCTCGATGTGCAGGAAACCGACCACGACGTCGGCCACCTGCACGCCAGTGTTGTCGATATAGTTCTGGACTTCGACTCGATCGCCGGCGGCTTTCAGGATTCGCACAAACGTGTCGCCCAGTACAGCGTTGCGGACATGACCGATGTGCGCTGCCTTGTTGGGGTTGATGCTGGTGTGCTCCACCATCTTTTTCGGCTGATCGACAACCTGCGGTTGGGGTGGCTGATTTGGACCAGCAAACAGTCCGAGCAGCCTCGCGCGATCGAAAAAGACGTTGATGTAACCCGCGCCGGCAATTTCCACGCGCTCTACTTCGTCGAACTCTTCCAGACGTGGTTTGAGTTTTTCCGCGATGGCGCGCGGCGCTTGTTTTTCGCCGGTGGCTTGTTTGATCAGTTTTGCGAGCTCGAAACAGACGGGGAAGGCGAGATCGCCTAGCTCCGGGCGCGGCGGGGCCTCGGCCGCGAGCTGTTGCACTTCGACGCCAAAAATCTCCTTCGCCGCGGAACGGATTCGCTCTCTAAGTTTTTGCTGTAGTTCGGTTAAGGTCATAACAAAAGGGGAGAGTATAACGCATTGATTGATAGGGCGCCTCTTTGGAGTGCGGTGCCTCGGCACCGCTTTGGTATGGGTTGCGATCCAGACTTCCAAGCAGTGCCAAGGCACCGCACTCCAAGGAGGCGCTCAATATCTGTTACCATCGGCTG
>JAICQI010000730.1 GCA_025937955.1 Pyrinomonadaceae bacterium | reverse complement strand
GGCGGCTACTTCAATCCTGGCTCCTGGACCCGCTACGTGGATTTGGACAAAGTGAAAGGCCTAACGATGAAGGATTTGGAGAAAGAAGAAGATTTTCCTTATCAACTTAACTTCATTCGTATCGAACAGAGTCAATCCGGCAAGCTGAGGGCTGACAAGATTTGTTTTGAGGAGGCGGCAGGCGATCGGTTCGCACCAACGCCAAAGCCAAACAAATACCTGCAAAACCCCTGAGCTAACTTATACTTGGTCTATGCGACAAATAGTGACGACCGGCACGGGTGATATCGACGTGCTGAAGATCGAGGAGCGGCCCGATCCAACACCTGGTGAAGGCGAGGTGTTGATCCGGGTTCGGGCTGCCGGTTTGAACTTTGCCGACATCCTGTCGCGCCAGGGTTTGTATCCGGATTCGCCGCCGAAGCCTTGCGTGATGGGCTACGAGGTGAGTGGTGTGGTCGAAGCGGCGGGCAAAGATGTGAACAGCTCGTTTGTTGGAAAGTCTGCGGTTGCGTTGACTCGCTTTAACGGCCAATCGGAGTTAATCGCAGTAAAGGCGACGCAGATGTTCGAGAAGCCGGAGACGTTGACGTTTGAACAGGGGGCGGCGATTCCGGTGAACTACCTGACCGCTTACGCGCTGCTGGTGGTGATGGGTTCGCTGCACGCGGGTGAATCGGTTTTGATCCACAACGCCGGCGGTGGTGTTGGGCTCGCGGCGCTCGACATCGCGAAGAAGATCGGCGCCGAGACTTATGGCACTGCGAGTCCGAGCAAGCACAAGTTTCTAACGGAACGAGGTTTGGACCACCCGATCGATTACCGCACGCAGGACTGGCTGCCGGAATTGCAGCAGCTCACTAACGGACGTGGCGTCGATCTCGTTGTCGATCCGATTGGCGGGGCACATTGGAAGAAGAGTTACGCGGCGCTTAGATCGACGGGACGTTTGGGGATGTTTGGAGTCTCAACGGCATCGGCGAACGGGTTCTCAGGCAAGCTCAAAATGTTGAAGGCGGCGATTCAAACGCCGTGGTTTCATCCGTTTCCGCTACTCAACAAGAATCGTGGTGTGTTTGGGTTGAACCTGGGTCACATGTGGCACGAGCCGGAGAAGGTGGCGGTGTGGATGCGCGACATTCTGCGCGGCGTGGAAGAGGAATGGGTGCGCCCGCACGTCGATCAGGCATTTGTGTTTGCCGATGTCGGGAAGGCGCATCGCTATTTGGAAGAGCGGAAGAATATCGGCAAGGTCGTGCTGGTGCCCTAAGAATAGGTTGAGCCACAAAAAGGCACAAAAGACACAAAAAATGTTCTTGGATCTTTATGTGCTTTTTGCCTTTTGTGGCTCTATTCTTCCGATCGGCGCTTCGCGATGAAGAAGGAGATCACCGTCGAGTAGATCAGGCCGAACAACATCGCACCGAGGAACAAGCCGATGAACGCGCCTGCCAGAACTCGCGACATCGGCGCTTCGGCCGCTCCCGGCTCACTCGCCAGCCACCTCGTGCCCACTACCATGACCACGCCAATAAAGAACAACACTGCGGTGATCGCGTAGACAAACGAGATCGCCACGCCAGTCTTCAATCCTTCTTTGAACGTTGGGCTTTCGCCTTTCTCATGCTCCAACGCCTTCAGTCCGAGATAGATCATGACGAACTGAAGCAGGTTGATGAAGATTGGCGTGCCGAGCGTGTGAACGGGCGACAAGGGATTCGTGACGGCGTTACGCGCGATAAGCACCCACACCATCACGCCAAGCGTGATCAATAATCCATACTTTAGTGGTATTTTCATCCGCCTTTATCCGCGAAAATCTGCGGCCTAAATTATTCCCACGCAGGTTTCACCTCGCCGGACTCGTGCCAGTAGGGCGCCCACGCAAGTGTTACTAGTTTCACTGCGATGTTTGCTTTGGTTGGCTTCAAACTGACTTTCTCGAGCTGTTCTGTCTGCGGATCGAAAGATCGTTCCAGCGCTGCGGTTTCGGCTTGAAACTCAGCGTCGAGATCGCTGAGCTTTTGCGACACTGCGGCGACATTCTCTTCCGCACGATCCACATCCTGCGACTCTTTCATCGAACGACCCACACCTCGCACCGCCGTAGTTGCTCTGCCAAGCGATTTTCGCCCGAGAAACGATCCGAGCAGCGTCGCGCCAAACGAGATCGCGGTCTGCATCTTTTGACCCTTTGCCTGCTCCATCTCGCGCGCGACGGCTTGCTCCGCACGGCGCTTCCGCTCCTCGAGTTGTTCGAACTTAGGCGCGTACTTCCGTCGCAGCTTCTCAACCGCTTCATCACGCTGCTCGCGCGCGAGTTGCTGCAAGCGAACTCGGAAATCACGTTCGCTCTCGCCCGGATTTGAGACGATATCCAGACTGGGACTCTCGAGTAGTTCGAGACGTTGATTACGATAGATCCAGCTCGCTAGATCTTTGCGCCACGTCGCGTAGCTCTTCACTTTAGTCGCGTTGGCCGGCACTTCCACGAACTGAGATTCTGGTTGAGGCTCCGGGTCGAGATCCTCGACCGGAAGATCCAATGCGACAGCCTGACTCCAGTCAAGGCTGACTGGTCCATCCGTGATCGCGGTTAGGAGCGTCAACTGCTGAGTCACTTCAACTGTTTTGGAATTGCTGTAACGAACTTCTGCGGCGCCCAGCAGCATTGGATGATAAGTCAGACTTGCACTTCCGGAAGAGCGAACCGGAATGTAGTACTGAGTTATTTCAGGCGGCAGTATCGCTTTCGTGCTTTGCGCCGGCGCGCTAGGACTAACAGGAACAGGTGCAGAAGCAGAAACAGCAGCGGGTGTTGCCGTTTGTGTTTTCAAAGGATCCATCAACGTCTTGATCTGCGTGCGCGTCAGTGGCCCACGCAGATACGACAGCGCCCAGCGGGTCTCAAAAATCTCCGGCCCATCGTCGTGAACGTTGTTCATGAGAAAGATACGCTTATCGAGCCCGGCGATGAGCTGCTCCATTTGCTGTTTGTCAAACTTCTGACCTGTGCCCGCAGCGATGCCTTCGAGACCTTCCAGCACGCGCGCCTTGTCGCGCTCCGCCTGCAACCGACCGATGAACCACGTGCCTGCGTTGGAGAGTCCTTTGTAGTCGAGATCGACTGGATTCTGTGTCGCCAACACAACACCGAGACCGAAAGCGCGCGCCTGCTTCAACAACGTCAGCAGCGGCAACTTCGACGGCGGATTGGCGACGGGCGGGAAGTAGCCAAAGATCTCGTCCATGTAGAGGATCGCGCGCAGGCTGGTCGTTCCTGATTGCGCTCTCATCCAACCGAGCACCTGGTTCAGCAGCAGCGAGACAAAGAACATGCGCTCCGCGTCCGC
>JAICQI010000808.1 GCA_025937955.1 Pyrinomonadaceae bacterium | reverse complement strand
CGAGTGGCCGACGATCTCGGATGGAGACTTTCCGAGCCATTCGCAAAGGCGCTTGCCGACCCAGAGATGTTTCTGGTTCTTGTCAAGGCGCGCAACCCCCACCGTCATAGTGTCCGTAACTATTCTGAGCTCCGCGTTACGTTGGGTCAGATTGTCCCGTACCTCCTGGAGGCTTATTTCGAATCGATCCCGCTCCGCGTCGGCTTTGTCACGCTGCTCCTTAGTCGTTTGAAGCAGAACGGACGCTTCGGCCATGGCACTGGTAATGAGATTGACCTCTGTCACAGGCGCTGAGGCGACAATCTCGACTGGTTTCCCCTTGCCGATCATATGTGCAAGATCGATAAGATAAGTTGTGCAGTGGCGCACGAGCCGTCCATAGAAGGTGATCAAGAAAAGACCCGCTGCGCCAGCTACCACTCCAATGAGTGATATAAACCAGACGGAGTTTAGGAGAGTTCTGGACATCTCACTCTGGGGCACGATTATTCCGACATAGAAACCTGAAATGGGCGCTTTGACGAACGCGCCGTAAGAGTCGACACCTCCCCGGTTTGGACCGGATATCCAGACTGCATCAGCCTTATCGGGGATTTGCGAGATCAGGGGACCTGGTTCGCGTCCGCGGTTGGCTTCACTGTTCGCTGTGCTGCTTGCAATTTGTACACGCTCTCGATCAAAAACCGCTGCATACCAACCATCGTTTAACCGCTGTTCATGCAGAATCTGGTCTATGCGAACAGCATCGATCGTTGCGGTGAGGACATATTTCAACTCGCCTTCCCGAAGCACTGGAACGCGGACTCCAATTGTCGGCCCAGTGACCGGCCCAACGAAGTAATTCATCACTGTAGGCCGGAGAGTATTTATAACCTCATCGAAACTTACAGGCTGGACCGTTTCAGGGCGTGGCGTGCCAAACGCGAAAGAAGAATGGAAAATGTCCTTGCCGGAGGCATCTCGCATGATCACTGTTCGCCAACCCGGCTGGCTCGGCAAAATGCTAATCACGTTCTGATGAAGATCCCTAAGATTTCCTTGATCGATCAATTTGGAGGTCGCGAGAGCTTCCAGTGTCCTGATGCTAGCCTGCAGCTCGCGATCAACCGCACCTGACAACGCCCGCGCCGTATCCTTCAGGCCCGTCTTTGCGCTCCGAAACTCAGCGCGACCGACGTAAAAGACGGCCATGGCCGTCAGAATGATGAGGGGAATCGCTGTCCCAAAGAAAATTAATAGGAAGTGGGTACGAACGGAACGGACCCGCGACAACCTGAACATTGAAACTCTCTTGGGGCGACAACCACTCGCCGCGCGGTCGAAAGAAAACATCGCACCTGCGATTTTTAGAAGTGTTAAGAAAAATCCAGCGTAGTGGAATGATTTTCGGCTCCTGTTAGCTATCGCGCCCCACCCCCAGGTTGTCAAGCATAATCTGAGACGGTGAACAGTACCGGGTCTTTGTATCGAATATTGCCGCCATCTCCCCCGGTTCGGAAGCTACGCGGCAACGCCTCTGAATGCTATCGCGTCATAGCAGAATGACAATGATGACTACCTCTTGATGGTTTGGATCAGCATGGGCTTCGCGCTCTCGCTACTTCCGTAAATGCCGCTTAACGGCACGGCGGCGACCTGGATGGCTATGGCTACCATAACAACACCAAAGCAGCGGCTGTCACTGTCACCGTGGACCTTAGCTGGTGAGGTTTTGCCAGCAAGGCGAAGATGCTTGAGCGGTTCAAGAGAATCATCAGCACGGTAGAGACCGCACCTGATAAGCGACCCGTCGAGATTAATGAGCACAACGTTGTCTTGTTTATGTCGATTTGAACATGGTTCCCGCCCGAGTGGTTACGCATCCCAGTAATTGGACACAGAGCGGTTATCGACGAGATTCAGAAACAACCGCAGCGCTATGGGATGATCGATCCACGGGAGTTAGCTTCCTATGTGGATTTGCTGGCGTCACCGATTTCAACAAGCGCCGAAACAACTTGAGCGGCATTGATTCAGAGACCTAAAGACGCTAAATCTTGGAATAATCAGTTCTCCTACAGAATGCTGTGACCAGATAGGCGACTAAGCGTCAACGAAGACTTAATTTCTATTTGCTATCAGCGATTTCATAGACAGAAAGAAGAAGCAAAATGGATTTCGAAAAAGCAAAGCTGAATCCCGCAGCCGTTTTTAAGAGCCCTCAAGAAGTGGTTTCAAGTCAAGAATTGTCGCGCCCGCAAAAAATTGAAATCCTTCAGCGATGGGAACAGGACGCGACGTTGATGGAAGTCGCGGAGGAAGAAGGCATGCCCGGCCCGCAACCCAAACTGCTACAGCCGATCCGCGACGCTCTGCACGCCCTCGATTATTGGCCGGATACTGAGAACTCGGGCCCCAGCAAAGCCTGAAAAGCGGATCCCAAGAAAGTCGCGATGCTCAAAGCAACTCCGTTCAACCTGACCTCAATGCTATCGAACACGTAATGCTCGCTCTTATGAAACACCTCGGCACGACCGTTGCCGCGGTTTATCATGGCGCAGAGCAGTTTGTCGACCACGCGTATTCCCTGCATAAGCGGCTTCTAACATAGCCGGCGAGTTCGTCGCGATATTGATTCTCATCCTCAATCAATCTCCGATCTGAGTTTAAGCGCGTCGGCATGGGGAATCTTCGCGGTCGACGGTGCTATGCCTTAGCCATTTCAACAGCTTTGTCCCAAGGAATCGTGTTTTCTGGCCTTAGCGCATCATTTCGCCCGCAAATTCGCTGTCCTAAAAGTTTTTGAAATTAGCGCCTCTATGCAACCGATAGCACTGGATCAATAACTTTCTCTGCTTCGACTCGCCGGTAACCAAGTCCTGACACCATCATGAACGAGTTTCTTGGAGCTATTGTTCCGATCACAAGAATTGGACAAGATGAGG